>CAYXMS010000071.1:0-1596 GCA_964466185.1 uncultured bacterium | reverse complement strand
GTGACAGCCAGATAAGTCTGTGATATTTTAATTTTTTATGGTTATTTTTCTTCAATTTGATATTTTTTAGGATATTTCTACTTTGCAGCAACTCTTTTTTCTGATTGAAAAACAATTTTCTTTTGATTAGATAAATTTAATATAGCTTACACTATGTTCTAATCAATTTTCTGCTTTTTTAAGCAGAAAAATAGAGAAATAATTGAGCAAATTTTTGCAAGATTTCTTGTAGCGAAATAGTTGGTTTAAACCATTTGTTAAATACTGCTTTACAAGCACTAATTTTTTCTTCTATGGCATATAAATCTCTAAATTTTTTCTTTTCTGTTTTTGTTAATGTTTTTGAATAATAATGTTCTACTGTATTATTAGTTGAAATTAATCCTTCAGTATGCAAAAATTGAGTTATTTTCTTCCATTCTTTTTCGATTTTTTTCAATCTTTTTTTCTCATGTTTCTCTGTGAGAAATATCTTAGCTTCTTTTAATTTTAAAACCATTTCTTTTTCTGTCCTTGGAATGAGATATTTTTCTTGTTTTCTTCTAAATTTTCTCAAACTTTTTCTAAACTTATAGAATTCTTCTAATCCCTTTTTTTCATCCTGAAAAATTATTTTTTCATTGATTTTTTTATTTAGAAATTCTATTTCTGCATCATGATCTGCAAATATTGAAAGCATAATGTACATATTTCTTAATTGTAAAAGATTCATTTTCTTATATTTATTTACATAGTCTCTTACAATTATTTGCTGAACATGAAAAATACATCTTTGTACCGGAACGTTAAATTCTTTTTCTATCTCGTCGTCAAGACCCATTTTTCCATCAACAACAAATCCTTTTACTTTGAATGGTAAAAGATGTAATCTCAATCTATCTATTATCTCTGAGTTTGATTCTGCAATAATTATAATATCTGTAATACATTTTTTCTTTACAGCATCTAAAATACTAAGCCTATAAGATTTATTCCCATTAACTTTTAAGTGTTGACAATCAACACAAAAGAAACCAGAGCTTTCAAGGATATTCATATTTTTGTATTGTTGTGCAATTTCTTTATAATATTGTCTAACAGTTTCCCCACTTATCGAAATACAAAAATGTTTTTTTATATATTCTGCAATTGCTCCAAAAGTAAGACCATCAACATATAACTTAAAACAAGTTTCACTGAGAAACTGGTGTAAATCATTTAGAAATGGTTGAAGGCCGGGAAATTTCGTACTAAATGTTTTGCCACAAGATTTACACAAATAATGACCTTGCTTGACATTTAAACCTAAATCCTTAATCAATTGTGATTCACATTCATAGTAACCATTATGATTCACATAATGGCTTCTACAATGTGGACAAATAGGATTTAATTGCATATATTTACCTTTAGCAGTAATTAGAAACTGCTGAAATTTTTCAGGTAAATTTTTAAAAGATTGCGTCTTTAATTTTGTTTGTATTAAAGTTTGTATTACCATACAAACATAGGGGGCTTCTCCCCCTATTTATTTTTCTATTATTAATGACTTAATAGTTTAGAGAATTAAACAACAATTAAAAATATAAATTTATCACAGACTTATCTGGCTGTCAC
>CAYXMS010000070.1:0-1927 GCA_964466185.1 uncultured bacterium | reverse complement strand
TGGTTTCTATGCTGATGATGTCGTGGCTTTTGACAATCACCAAAGCTAATTTATAAACCGTTTTTTTTCCTTCTAGTAAAAAAGGCTTTTGCTGCGGTCATATAAATGAAGAACTTTCTTTAGATATGCGTATATGGCAATGTCCCAAATGTCATGTTTGGCATGACAGGGATATAAATGCAGCTATAAATATTTTAAAGAGAAGGGGCGTCTTCTCTTAGCTTAGATATTGTAAGACTTGAGAAATCAAGCGAGTATTGTTTGAAGCTAGAATCCAACGTTCTTTAGACGTTGGAGTACGTCAAGGGAGTTAGCTTGTTCTTGAATATCCTTAGGGCGAAAACTGTTGTCATATTCGCTGTTTTTTTTATCATATTGGATATCAAAAGGTTAAAAACAGACACATCTAGAATTTTTATTTAGCGGTCAATTGTAGAAAATGGTATAATTTATTTTTTTTTTAGTTAAAAAAATAAAAATATTTCTGTATTTTAATACTATATTATCTTATAATTGTTATCCTTTTAACAACTTTAACAACTAAAACAAACAAATTAAATAAACATGTCTTTTATTAATTTAACAAATAGTATAACAGGTCAAAATTTTACTTATCAAGTGCAAGCAAGTCTGGATGTAAGAGATAAACCCAGCGTTTTTAAAATCCAGCTTTTAAGAGAAAACAAAACAGAAGAAAGTCATAGACATGATCCTGTTTCTATAGCTCAAGAACTAGTAATCAAGATTTTAGACTTTTCAAGCTATAGAGTTAGCAATCTTTCTCCTGATACAAATCTTGTAATTAATACCCGTTTGCAAACACTAGATCCGAATCGTTTTATTTATCCTATTCAAGATATCCGGCCACAAGCCCTGTCAGTTAAAAACCTTGTGAGCCCAATACGAAAAATAAATATTGTAGCCTTTAAATATTTTCCGGAGCCCTCTTTATTTGACTTGATACGAAAAAAAATCTTAAAAGATCCCTTTGGCAGAAGAGTTTTTGCTAATCAATTATGTTCTTTGATACATGAAATGCATCAAAAAAGCCTTGTTCATTACGATATTAAACCGGAAAATCTTCTTTACAATGAAAAAAAAGGCAAATTAAGGCTGATAGATTTTGATTTTGCAAGACCCACAGACCATAATGAAAAACCTATTGTAATGGGATCCTTGCCATATATGGCTCCTGAAATATTGTATAACAGATTTTTAGCCCGCCATCAACAAACAGCATGTGGTCTGGATATCCAAGAAAAAGATTTTTTAGCTACTAATCAAAAGGCAGATTGCTGGTCACTGCTTGCGACTTTATTTACTACATTTACTGTAAAAATGCTGATATCCCCGAAACAAATAGAATCTATATTTATAAATTCCCCACCACGAACCGATTATCTTTTCGATACGGAAGAAATGCAATTAAATATTTTTATACAGATTAAATCTATAGTACAGGCAGCAATCAAAAAAGCTGTTGATGAAAACATACTGGATGAACAGTTAGCCAAATTTTTCTATCAAAATTTACAGGTAGATGAAAAAAGAAGACCAGACACAGAGACTATCTTACAAAGAATAAATGAAGCTTTTTCCCCAGAGGAAGAGGGCTCTGGCTCGAGCTGTTCATCGATAGAAGTACTTCCTTTTTTAGAAGAAGATAGCTCTACATCATATACTTCGTCGACTTCGTCGGCTGAAAGAATCAGCCAGGCATGCTCGTTTGATGAAAGAGAGATACAAAAAGGCTGAAAATCTTATTTTAGAGGTGCATAAATCAATTCTCTTTTGGCATCCAGTCTAAGAGGCATAAAAAGAGCTGCTTTTCTAGTTCCAAGAGCTTTTTTTCTGCCTTCTCTTTTTAGAACTTTGAGGTGGACCCATTGGGCTGGACAACTTTTTAGGCCAAACTTGTTTGCCTCTC
>CAYXMS010000069.1:0-2069 GCA_964466185.1 uncultured bacterium | reverse complement strand
GTAATTCGGCCGTTCATCAATAACATTTATATAGAGCCTGTCCCATTTTGCCAAAAAATGCAACCAAAGTTTTATAATTTAAAATAATTCTAACGCTTATTTTGTCAACCTTCTTTAATTTTTAAAAAATCAAGACTTATTGTAATGAAAAACTCACATCAAGACACACCTCCCCTACGGTATGTAAACGGTTAAGTGATTTTTTAACTTGCTTTTTCGAGCAAAGATTCTTCCGAACAGACTGCCGGAAGTCTGGCAAGACACCATAAATTGTGAGATAAAACACAAAAATGTAAAACTTTATTTCTATTTTTAAATCTTTTACTTCGGAGTGGTTTCCCTAAAAATTTATTTTTAAATATACCGATTCTGCCTTCAGTTTGAGAACGCCTTTTCTGCGCTTCTATGAATATTGGATCTTTTAGTTTTTCTTCCAGAACTTTAGGAGATCTGGGACAGATAGCGTTAATAATTTTTTCTTGTTCTAAAATTTTACGATTTCCCGGGCTATCAAAACCTCTATCCGCAGCAATCACATCTATATTTATATGAGGATAATATGTTTTAAATCGGGAAATCGTTTCCCGGACCAATTTCGAGTCTGATTTTTTTTCTTCCATAAATTCCCAGTCTATTATAATTCCATCTTCGTTTTCACATAACAACAGTGAATTACCAAACTCGACTTCATTTCCTGCCTTTCCTCTTACTATTACTTCAGTTTCCGGTTCATATAAACTTAAAATTTTATCTTCTGCTTTAACCCGCCTTTCCCCAATTATTCTTTCATTAGCTTGTTTTACTGCTTTCGGCATTTTTATTAAAATTGAAACTATTCTTTTAGCCACTTGTTCCATTTGATTTACTGTCCACTCGGTCTCTTCCCACCTATTGATTAACAAATGAAGATAACGAATCGCGTGATTTCTAACTTTTTTTTCAAGTTTTTTCATTTCGCGTAATACTTTTTTCCTGTTTTTCTTTGTGTTTTTTTTCCTTCTGCAGTTTGCCAATTCAATACATAATTTGTTCATCTCTTTTCTGAAAACAGCAGGATCATCCATTCTATGTTTTAGCCCCTGTTTTCGAATTAAATCAATAGCCAAGGTTAAAGTTCTTACTCCGTCTCTTAATAATACCCAGTCTACAGGAAAATGAATGTTAGTTTTTACACAGGTAGTATCCATAAAGATTCTTTCCATATTTACAGCTTTCTCAAGACCTATCGGGGATTTGCCATCTTTTAAGGACTCGGCTGCTTTTTTATTTAAATCAGTAATAAGGTTTTTAATAAAATCAGCAGAAAAATAATTTTCATTATTTTGAAGCTTTGTTTTTGAAGGAACTTTTACTTCGGCTAATTGATCATAAAAACAAAACCACCTCATAATATTACTATCCGGAAGTCTTGAAGCAAATTCTCGATAAGATATGTCCATCAAATTTTTTAAAACACTCGTTCGAAAAGCCTGCAAATATTTTAAAATACGAGCCTCAGTTTTCCTCGTTCCTGCTTTTTCGAAACAATGCTGTAGAGCTTTTCCCTGAATCCCGCTTGAAATTAAAATTTCATCCATTCGTTCAAGTTGAGTTTTGAATTCCCGATAATCTATATTTCCGTAAATTGTCGGCAGGGGTTGACGAAAGTACTGTTGTATTGGTATAATAGTTGTCATAAATAAGGCCTCATTTGTTTATTTTCTTACAAATATTATATTATAAGGGGCCTTATTTGTAAATTCTTTAAAAAAAAGCTTTTATAATTTTTCGTAAATTCAAAAAATATTAAAAAAACAGGCGAAATATAGTTTTTTTCTTTTATATTTTGGGAAAATGGAAGTTTTTAGTCTTTTTGATAGAATTTTTTATCGTATGGCAAAATGGGACAGGCTCTACTTTACTTCCTCTTGCACCAAATCCGATTACACCAAGATTTACTTTTTTTAGCGGCATGGTATCTCCTCAAATATTCTGGCGAATAATCATAAATTCTTTAATTGATTTTTTTTCCAAAAAATTCGCTGCATATTATATGTAATTTTATTAAAAAATAATTTCTCCCGTTGTTT
>CAYXMS010000068.1:0-2080 GCA_964466185.1 uncultured bacterium | reverse complement strand
AGATTTTTAAGCTGCGAAATCATCAAAAAAATGGGGTTTCTACAAGCCCTTAAACCAACATATTTTTTTCTCAGAATAAAATCTTTCTTCTGTTATATATAATAAAAAAGAACATAGAAAGTTGGTCTTAAATAGGTTAAATATATAATTTATGATTCCTAACACACCCCAACAACCTCACCACAAAACCAATACTTTACCCACAACTCATAAAATCAACTTATTTTCTGTTTTCAAATTTTTAGGCATAATTTTACATGTGCCGGCAATTATGGCCTTTTTATCAATTCTAATAGCCATTATCTCACGGGAATATTTTGCTATTTGGCCTTTATTATTTTATTCATTAGCTACATTTTTAATTAGCCAGATTTTATATCATATTTTTTCCCAAAAAAAGCTGCGCAATTTAAAAGAAGCGATGATAGGAGCAGCTCTGGGCTGGGCCGTTTGTTCTTTGCTGGGAGCTTTTCCTTATTGGCTGATTTCCAACAAACTGGCCTTTGCCGGCATGCAAAGCGAGCCGATAGAGATTTTTTCCAATTTTTTAAACTGTCTGTTTGAATCTGTTTCCGGATTTACCAGCACCGGTTTGAGTATGACAGCTTTTCCCAGCAAACTGGTACATACTTTGCAATGGTGGAGGTCTTTACAAGCTTGGATTGGAGGCATGGGTCTGATTGTGTTTATTATATCGCTTATTGAGCCAAAAAAAGAAGAATACCGGCTTTATTTGGCAGAAGCCAGAAGTGATCATGTAGGTAAAAACATTCAAATAACCCTACGAAAAACTTGTCTGATTTATCTAGTTTATACTGTTGTTATGATTTTTTTGTTTTATTTCGCTAAAATGCCTTTTTGGGCATCTATAAACCATGGCCTAAACGCTATTGCAACCGGCGGTTTTTCAATAGCTGATAAAAACTTAGGCGCTTATCCCTTATCTGCACAAATTGTAGCTTTATTTGGCATGACTCTGGGCGCTGTCAGCTTTTCCATGCATTACCGCATTATTACAACTGGTAAATTTTCATCTTTATGGCAAAGCCTGCAACATAGAATTTTCTTTATTTTTCTGATAATGGGTGTTTTTTTAACTATAACTTTAAATTACCTTTCTTTAGAACAAAGTAAAATTTCCCAATGCATATTCAACTGGTTTTCTTCTCTTACAACTTGCGGTTTTAGCAATGCCGACATGGCTTTATTTCCAGCCGCTGGCAAACTACTTTTTATTTTAGCTATGGTTATTGGAGGAGCTTCAGGCTCGACAACAGGAGGCCTAAAGATCCGCCGGATTATAAATTTATTCTCTGCTGTCACAGTCAGACTTAAAAGCATGACTAAAACCCAAGAATCTGAAATTTTAGAAGAGATCGAAGAGCAAGATAAAGCTAAAAAGGCAAAAGATTACGAAGTCACTGATATAAAACTGCCTGCCTCTCCCAAATCTTCCAAACTTTATTCTGCTGCTATTTTATTTTTTTTATGGATCTTTTTTTTAATTATAAGTTGGATCTTAATCTTGCTAACAGAATCTAAAGCATTACCTATCCATGCTCTTTTTGACACTGCCAGTGCACTAAGCAATGTCGGACTGTCTACTGGTTTGACCACTTCAGCTTTAACTTCTATTGGCAAAAGCATTTTTATTTTCCTAATGTGGATAGGAAGGCTGGAAATTATACCTTTTATAATTTTGCTTTCTGCTTTATTAGGACTGTTTAAAAAACCTACAAAAAACATTGAAAAATAAATCTATAAATTACCTTCTTCTAAAAGCAAAGAAAGTTGTTTTTTTTAATCTTTAAAGGCAGAGAACTGGTTTTTACCGGCTCCGCACTCGGGACATACAAAACTCTCCGGCAGATCTTTAAAATCAGTTCCCGGTTTAATGCCCTGTTCTGGCAGTCCTTTTTCTGGATCGTAGACCCAGCCGCAAATATCACAAACGTACTTTTCCATTTATATCCTCAAAATGATGGTTTTATTTAAGCCATATCATCTTTAATTTTGTCCGTCAAATTATGGGCCTGTTGAAATCTAAAGCAAAAATTTGATTAATTTGGTAAAATTTCTC
>CAYXMS010000067.1:0-2197 GCA_964466185.1 uncultured bacterium | reverse complement strand
TTAGAAAGGAGGTTATAAGCTTAGCAAGTGGTCCTAATTTTGGGGACCATTATAGTTTATGATTAAAAACTTCGGATGAGGTGGTGACCTGCTCCCCAAAAATTAGTCCATCTTGAAGTAGATGTTCGTGTAAACTTTATTAACCTTTAAAAAGGACACGAACTTATGAAAAGTAGATTCTCAGAAGAACAAATCATAAACATTTTAAATGAATCAAAAACTGGCGTTTTAGTAGAAGAGCTTTGTCGGAGATATAATATATCCAAAGCCATTCTCTACAAATTTTCAGGGAAAGGGACTAAATTTTTCAGTTAATGAAAAAATAATATCAATTTAACATTTCATTGAAAATCTATAACTTTAATTAACCAAACATTAAATATGCTACAATCACAAACGCTACAGCTATTAATTGGGATAAATAAATTGGTTTTTTTTTTTAAAATGCTATTTTTTTTCCAATAAAATAAACAATTAGGGGAGTAAATACTACAACCGCTGTTTTACAAATCATAATTAAAGACATCATAATACATCTCTCCAAATAAAAAGTTTTTAATATACTATTTTAAGTATTTAATTCCTTATTTTTTTTGGAGTAGGTGTCGCAAGCGCTATTCCAGCAGCAGCTAAACATACTGCAAAAAGAGGAGGGGTCTCAGCCAAAGGCAAATAGGCAGCAATGGTAAGACATGCAGTCCAAGGTCCTGCTTCTGCAACAGGCGCATTAGAAATAGCAAATAGTCCCTAAATATTTAGCAACCATTTCCATACTGGAACAACTTTAATTTTAAAATTATTAACTTCAAAAATATTTTGTTCATTTTCGGTTATGATCAATCCTTCTTGAAGACCATATGCTTTCATGGCTTCAATTAATCCTTCAATTTCTCTATTTTTTACCTTTTCTTCAGAAAGATTTGTAGAAACCTGAATAACTTGAATAATTTGGTTATTTTTTCTTACAAGAAAATCACATTCTTTTTTATTTTTATGGAAATAGATTTCTTGTTTTTGCATTCTTAAATGCAAAAACACAATATTTTCTAATAAACGGCCTTTATCCTCGCTAATCCGAAAACCTACTGTACGAATCAAAGCAGGATCAATCATATAACATTTTTTGTTATATTGAATCTGCTTTTTAAGAGAAGGACTATAACGGCTGACAAAAAAACAAAGATAGCATTTTTCTAAATAAGTACAATAATTGGAAACAGTATGGGGGCTGTTAAGACCTACAGTCTCAGCAAGTTTTGTATAGCTAAACTCTTTTCCTATATTGCTGGCAAAATAATGAACTAATTCCTTAAGAGGCCTTTCATTCGAAAGGTTATATCTAGCCACAACATCACGATAAAGAATGCCTTCATATAAATCTTTTAAGTATTCAGTTTTTTTGAATTTAAAATATTCTGGAATTCCCCCATATTTAAGATAATCAGAAAAATAACGTAATATAATTCCAGTATTTTCCGTTGAAAGAGCTTTTTTGGTTAAAACTTCCGGATATTCATGTTGTATAATTTCTTTGAATGAGAATGGATATATTTCAAATTGAATATATCTACCTGTTAAATGAGTTCCCAATTCTTTGCTAAGAAGCTTGGCATTAGATCCCGTAATAATAATCTTATTCCTTTGTTCATAAAGTCTCCGTATAAAACGTTCCCAACCTTTTATATTTTGAATTTCATCAAAATAAAAAGTAGTTTGTTTTCCAAATAATTCTATAAGAACTTCTAGCAACAATTGAAAATCCTGAACTTGAAAATTAATCAATCTTTCATCATCAAAATTAAAATAATAATCCGACTTAAGTAGGTTCTGTTGAAAAAGCCGTTGGATTGTAGATTTACCCGATCTTCTGATCCCGGTAATTATCAATATGCTGGGATCTCTTACAAATTCTTTCAAAATATTAATTTCTGAACGATTAAACAAAATGTTAGGCTGTTGATATTCTCTTTGATCTGCGATGATTTGTTTGAGAACTTCACGATACATATTTTATCCTATTTTTTATTTTAATTATAAATTAAATAGCATGCGTTGTCAATACATGGTTTTGGGTATTTATAGCCATCTATTAATGCACGGTTTATGCTAAGTTTGTTTAAATAATTGACATTCAAATCCTTACCAATAGATATTACCAAGAAAAATGATCTTTAGACATAAAATCATGGGCTTCTAA
>CAYXMS010000066.1:0-2424 GCA_964466185.1 uncultured bacterium | reverse complement strand
TAATTTTTTAACTTTTATTTCTAATAGCTGAATCCTTTCATTTAGCAGTCTTTTACAAGAAAGCACTTTTCCCTGCAGTTTGATTCGCAGGGAATTGAACTGGCGGAATGTACCTAGCAATCTTACAAAAAAATGAGAATAAGCAATATATGTAAAAGCATTGGTTATAAAAATAGGCCAAGTAATAGAAAGGAATTTTTTTTCTGATACGATCATAACTCACAATCCTTTTATAAGCTGATTGCTAAAATTAAAAAGATGATGCAAAAAATAATGATACTTTTTGACATCTCTTTCGAGTAATGAAACAAATAAAAGATCTTTGGTTATATAGAGCATTTCTTCTAAAAAAAAGGAGCTTGAAAATTTCCCTATCAAATAATAGATAGCTTCTTGAATTTCTGTATTAGTCGTATTGCTAATTTTCATATAAGTTGTTAAAAATTGCCTAGCATTTGAAAAATTTATTTTTTCAAAGCCTGAATTGAAACAGCTAATGAGGATAAAATGAGCTACGTCTTCTAATTTATTCCCATAATGCACCTCTTCGAAATCTAATAGACAAGTAATTTTTTGATTGCTATCAAACAGAAGATTTTCGTTATGGAAATCTCCATGAACAAAATCATGGTTGGATAAAAAATTATCAAAATTGTGATTGATAAGGATTTGTTTGAATAATTTACTTTTAATTTCAATAAGATCTTTTGTTAATTGATCGATAGAATTTTTAAATGATGTTTCTTCAAGTAATGCAAAAATCTTTTCAGATTTATTTTCAAAACTTATCTTTGCAATATTTTTTGCAGTTAGAAGATCTAAATGGCACGTAGATGTCGTGCAATGCAATTTATTTAGCAAATTAGCTGCTTCATCTAAAACTTTGGGTGTAAAGGCAGGTTCGTGAAGCACTTTTCCTTGTACTTTTGGAAATAAGGCATAATAATATCCATTACTTTCAAAGTGCAAAAGAGAGTCTATAGTTTTTATTGGCAATACAATAGAAATGTTATTTTCAAAAAGAAATAAACTGATTTCTTCTATTCTTACAATCTCTGTTTCATTAAAAGAACGATATTTTTTTAAAATAAATAATTCAGAGTTCACTTTAACTATATAATTTTGAGCACTATACCCATTTGCTTTTTCAATAAAAATAGCATTTTTCAATCCATATTTTTCTTCTAATATTTTAGAAAGGAAATGTGTTAATTTTTCCATAATCTCTGTTGATTATTTGTTCGTGTTTTTGTGATAGATAAAAAATAACTCATTTTTTATATAAATCATACCATTTATATAGCATGGCGATACCCCAAAGCATATTTAACAAACGTTCATCTTCCGAATAAGCTTTTCGTAATAATTCTTTCAATCCAAGTAGTGTAACATTTTGTCTGTAAATTCAGGATTATAAAATCTTTGAAAAGAAAAAAAACTTGCGCTGGAAAACTGTAAATTTATGAAAGAACAGAATAAAAAATAAAACGCATTGCCGAAGTTGTGGCAACAACGAAGAGAAGTTGACCATATGCGATTTGCATATAGAGTCGAGTGCCACATAGTTGCGCCACAGCTTCTTTCTAACATTATATTGGGGCTAAAAAATATATTTTTCAAAACAGACCCCGGAGAGAACAATGGAAAAGTGTTTATTTTTTATGATAATCTTTTGAAATCTTTGAGCGTAAAAATAATGACGGTTTCAAGAACATATATTTTTTTTTAAACAACTAAGAATTAAAATGTAATATTGAAGATAAAAACTGTTGACATCCGCGCGATTAGAGAAACTTCTCTTAACGGGGGCTAGTAACTGCTTGATTTTAGGGGAGAGCTTTTGATAAAGTGGCATAGTTTGACTGAAGGTGATTTTGATCCGAACGGGGATAAGCGAAATGGTACGAATTGGTACCCACCTCGTCCGAAGTTTTTAAGTTATTTTTTTTCTAAATATTCATTAAAAGGCATGATAGAAATATCATCATAGTTTTCTTTTTCTCCTTGATAAAGGAGATAGCAAATATCATTTTTAGACCGAGTGTTTTTTAGAGTTTTTGTCATGGATAGTTTAAAAGTAGAATTCTTTTTAATTTCAATTAGCTCTTTACAAGTTTTTTTATCAAGAATTACATCTATTTCATTTTTATCGTATGTTCTTATGTAATATAACTTATTGTCGGACAAGGAGTGCAACTCTTTTTTATAGATTTCACTGATAATATAATTTTCAAAAAGTGCTCCATTTAATGGTCCAAGATCGTATTGTTCAAAAGATTGAATTCCTGTAAAATAGCTAACTAAACCAGTGTCAAAAAAATATATTTTTGGACTTTTTATAATTCTTTTTCCAATGTTTCCGTAATATGGAGAAAGTAGAAATATTATATAACTTGCTTCAAGAATAGATATCCAACGCTTTAT
>CAYXMS010000065.1:0-2832 GCA_964466185.1 uncultured bacterium | reverse complement strand
TAAGTAGCATGAAGCAAACAACCTAACCTGTCCAGTTTTTGGGGTCCACTACATCAATAAGCGGTAACCCAATAATTCTCAGTAGGACGTTCTTTTCCCGATTTTACCAACTTACTGGCCAAGTAGTGTTTTTCAACAAGATAATCAACAACTTCCTCCACTTGTTTTGCTGTTCCAAGTCCGCTCCAATGCTTTCTGTAGTAAATGTTTCTAATTGAAGTTTATAAAGATAAAGAATTTTTAGGCATTGTTCTCATCGAAAGAGGAAAAGCTTTTTGGGGTTAGTAACTGTCTTGGGGTAAGGCTCTTCCAGGAGATAAAGTTGAATATGGGGAAACGGTAGAAAATGCTATTCGCCGTGAAATGATAGAAGAAGTAAATCTAGAGCTTTTTGATTTACAGTAGTTTCATGTTTATTCTGATCCCGAAAGAGATTTTAGGCATCATTCAGTAGAAGTGACTTATTTAGCCAAAGCTTATCAAAAACCAAAAGCCGGTGATGATGCAGCAGAAGCTTGGATTATAAAAATATCAGATATTCCTTGGGATAAAATGGTTTTTGACCATGCTTTAATCTTGAAAAATTATTTGGATTATAAAAAAGGTCAATTCGAAGATCAGATTCTTATTAGATAATTTAGGTCACGGGATTATTTATTTTGGCTTAAAAATTTTGTTAGATTTAAGCCATTCTTTTTTTGTAATCCGATAAAGCACAAAAGGCTGAAATTGATGCTCTTTAGGAATTTTAGGACATATAAAATTCTCTTTAGGATCATGCTTCATTTCAAGTCTTTGCATTACTTTTCTAGATTTCAAATGCTTTTCGGGAGTAAAAGCTACAATTTCCTTTAAATTAAGAGTTTTAAAACCATAATCTAAAGCAGCTTTAGCTCCCTCGGTAGCATAACCCTGTCCCCAGTATTTAGAAGATATCCGCCATCCGATTTCAATACAAGGAGCAAAAGTTGTGTTAAAATCCTGGTAATGCAATCCAACGCATCCAATAAATTTGGCTTGTTGGGGAATTTCTACGGCCCACATGCCATAGTTTTTTTTTAAAAGCTCTTTTCTAATTCTTTGAGCTAAAGCATTGCTCTCTTCTGAAGAAAGAAGAGAGGGAAAAAATTCCATAACTTTGGGATCTTTATTTAAAAGAGCAAAATCCTTCAGATCTTCGTCTTTCCATGGACGTAAGATCAAACGTTTGGTTTCTAAAGTAGGAGCTGGCATAGGAACCTTTAAAAAAATGGTTGTATTAAAGAAATTTTATAATCATTTAAGCATATTAAAAATTGATTTTGCTTGATAGTAACTTTTTTTTGACCTGCTCCCCAAAAACTAGTCCATTTTGAAGTAGATTTTCGTATAAATTGGATTAATTTTAAAAAGTGTTGGCAAGCTGCATAAAAAATCTGGGGCAACTTGGACTTGAACCAGGGACCGACGGGTTATGAGGGAGGGGGCATTATACTTTAACCAGCGCTATCCAACCTTTATGAGTATAATTGTAAAGGACTTGATTGATGGATGTAACTTGTTTATGCGGGTTTTTGCTGGTTAAATAGGATGCTTGTTGCACCGTCAGTGCACCATTTAATGAATAGTCTTTTATATTAATTTTGGATTTAGCCATGTTATTTATATGTTAAAAACTCAGATTAATAGAAAAGGTTGGTGCATAACTATAGTTGGTTCTCTTTTTTTCTTTTATGCGATTATTCAGGTTAATTTGTTGACCGCTTTAAACCATGAACTTTTAGCTTTTTTTAAAGCTACAGAAACCAAAATTGCACTCCTTTCTTCTTGGGGATTTTATGCTCATATTTTAATGATTTTACCAGCGGGGTTGCTTGTAGATAGATTTTCTATTAAAAACTTAATGTTGGTTAATCTTTTTATTTCCATTATTGGTACATTGATTTTTGCTTTTGCTAATTTTTTATTTATAGCTGCTATTGGTAGATTTTTGTGTGGTATTGCTATGCCTTTTGGATTTATTGCTTGTTTAAAGTTAGCATCTTATTGGATATCAGAAAAAGAAATGACTAAGGCATCTTCGATTATTTTTTCTATTGGTATGCTTGGGGGAGTTTTTTCTCAGATAGTATTAGCTTTTTTAAGGTATATATTTGGTTGGAAAATCGCTGTTATTGTAGTAGCATTAATTGGTTTTTTTATAGCTTTTATTCTATTTGTGATTGTTAAGGATAAAAATACTGAAGAGCAATTAGTTATTGAAGAAACAGATAGACTATCGATGTTTGAATCTTTAAAAATTATTACAAAACAAAAACAAAATTGGCTTAATGGATTTTTTATTTGTTTTGCTAATTTACCAATTTCCATTTTGGGGGCTCTTTTTGGAATATCTTATTTAATTAGAGTATATTGTTTGTCTGATTTGATATCTGCATCAATTGTCTCTATGCTTTTTTGTGGGGTAATTATTGGTTCTCCAATTTTTGGTTTTATTTCTAATAAAATAAATAGAAGAAAACCCCCAATGGTTATGGGAATTATTTTCGGTATAATTTTAATGCTAATTCTTTTATGTGTACCACATCTTCCACTTGTTCTTTTATATTTAATATTTTTAGGAATAGGCTTTGCGTCTGCATCTCAGGTTATTGGTTTTTCTGTAATTAATGAAAGTAATCAACCAAAAGTAGTAGCTACTGCAATGAGTTTGGCAATTTTTATCAACTCAACTATAGGTTATTGTATCTCTTTACCAATAGTTGGAAAGATTTTAGATACATACTTATCCAAACAAGTAATGGGCCTGTTGAAATCTAAAGCAAAAATTTGATTAATTTGGTAAAATTTCTC
>CAYXMS010000064.1:0-3015 GCA_964466185.1 uncultured bacterium | reverse complement strand
CTATCTATTATACGCATTTTTTTCCCTTAAAGCATCGAGTATTCCTTGTTGGATTAGATTCCCATTTTTCAGCGATAAAAAGTTAGTAACTATCCAAATTGCGAGCGATGCGCTGAGCCCAACACGCTAAAGCTGGGACTTTGCCAAAACATCGTCGCCTTCAGAATCTGACCTGAATGGTTACAAAAATTAGTTTTATTTATTTTTTTCTTCTTGAATAACACTATATATAGTGTTATTTTTGATCATTATGAATGCAAAGCTTAAAAAATTAGAAGAGCGTAAAATCGAACTTGTCAGCAAGTTGAGTGAGTTCAGCGAGATTATTGAAGGTTCTTTTTTTGAGAGACGCCTCAACGGGCATACTCGTTATTACCTATCAAAAATGCATGGCAAGCAACAAAGGCAACACTATATCAGTACCTCTAACGCTTCGGCAGTTCGGCAAGGAAATGATCAATACCTTGAGTTGCTGAAGACGATAAAAAAATTGAGTGATATAAACTTACAATTAATAAAGGAGTTTGGGAACCAATGATTAATATGACTGAGGATTCTTTTTTTCAAAACTTGAACGAGCACGTAGATTTTGGGCATGCCAAGCGGGATAATAGTTTTTTACGTCAAGTTAAAATGTTCGTTAATGGTCAAGGCTGTTCGGTAAGCTCGAGCATGGCGGATGCGATGTCCAGTTTCCGTTACGCCGGGAATGAAAAAATAAAAGTCGCCGACACACGATCAATTCGAATGAACTCCATTTTAAGCCAATGCTCTGATCAGGAAGCGACTTTATTGATAAATGATGTTTCACTTTTAAACTATTATAATCATGATAGTAAAGCCGATCGACGGGCAATAGGAGATGGCAAAGGCAAGGGCTATGAATATGTATGCCATTTAGCGGTGTCATTGGACGACGAACGTCCACTGGGAGTAATTCACGATTGCCTTAATACCATCGACGGGCCTGATGACCGTGATGTTGTTGATTACCATTCGGATAAGATCTTTAAAGAAAAGCTGACCAAAACTGAGCAAAAAAGAATAGAATGCAACCACAAACATCAATTGGTTTGCCACTCCCGGCACATAAGGGAGCAGGCGCCAGGCAAGAATTTTATAATGACTGCAGACCGGGAATTTGATGATCATTTCTTTTTTGAGGAATGTATCCCTGGAAAATTTGACTGTGTCATACGCAGTAACGCATTACGCCATGTTTTGGTAGACGCTGACTGCGACTGGGTTTCCGAGGATGCGAAAACAAAAAAATACCCGGGCCTGCCCAAATTGGACGGATTTATCTGCGC
The DNA here is from genome assembly GCA_964466185.1 of uncultured bacterium. Classification (GTDB taxonomy): domain Bacteria; phylum Chlamydiota; class Chlamydiia; order Chlamydiales; family SM23-39; genus CAZTYI01. The sequence goes on along the minus strand of CAYXMS010000064.1, from coordinate 1,705 downwards.
CGACATGAGGAGGCTTGTTAAAGAAGTTCCAACAACATACTACAAAACAATTTCTCTTGATAGCAAAGGCAGACTTACCGAACCAGAATTGGAAAAGAGTCAGGCGAAACTTTCCGTTGGTGTGTTCAAGGTGGTATTGTATCGCGACACAAAACGAAGCAAGGTTTATTTTAGACCTCAAAAACATGTTCATTTAAATGTTGTTGTTATAAGGGAAGATAATCCTCCCCCCGACCGTGACGCCATACTCTGGGTGCTTTTCACGACCTTGCCAGTTAATACTCGCGAAAACATTTTGAGGATTTGTCGCATCTATGAGTTGCGCTGGTTGATTGAATGTTTCTTCAAATATTTAAAAAGCGGATATAAGGTGGAATTTATGAGGTACGATAATGCCCCAAAAATTGCTAAAATATTAGTGGTTATATCAATTGCGTCCGCATTTCTATTTTCCCTGAAGAAGGACTTGAGATTGCCCATAAAGTCTTTACTTGACGGGGATGACTACGAAAAAGTAAAAAAAGCGACTAAAAATCTTAATGACTCAGCAATAGATATCAAGCTTAGACTTTTTGCTTACATTGCTTTACAGGGAGGCTGGTTAGGCAGAAAACGAGATCCAATTAGTCCAATGACGCTGATGAAGGGGTACAAAAAATTGATGATTGTTATAAATTCTGTTGAATTATTAGGAGAAAACTTCTTAGGAGAACTGATGAACTACATAGGGCAAGGAAGGGAAAAAAATGCGTATAATAGATAGGTCGTAAAGCGACGGTGTCGAGCCGCCGTGGGTGACGTATTTGGGCACGGTGAAAGTCATGCGTTCATCTGAAACATGTCCGTCCAGCCACAGTACATTCGCTTTGCCTAAGTGCCGGAAAATCATGAAAAATCCGGGCCAGGGAGGATTCCGCTCGTTTTCAGCAGATTCCCCGGCTTTCATCCCGATTTTTCGTATTTCGGAAGCCCGGTCTGGCTCAGGAGGGGATTTCAAGGCCTTTTCCCGCGGATTTCGCATGCACGGCTTGATTTTTTACAGCTACAACCCTATCTTGCTTGAGAATGAAAAAATCAAAATTCCTATTAGTATTAGTTTAACACACAATGAAAGGGCGAGGTTATGGGTTTAGCATGGTTTGCGGTAGTGGCGGGCGTTGCAGCGTTGGGGTTTGCGTTCTGGAAATCCCTGTGGATCAACAAACAGGATGCCGGCACGGACAAGATGAAGGAAATCGGTGCGGCGGTTCATGAAGGCGCCATGGCGTTTCTTTCTCGCGAATACAAAACACTGGGCGTCTTTGTCGTGGCTGTGGCCGCATTGCTGGCTTTCGGCAACCAGGGCAGCGTTCGGCTGGTGGCGTTGTCCTTCGTGGTCGGCGCGCTGTGCTCGGGAACGGCCGGATATTTCGGCATGAAAGTGGCTACGGCGGCGAATATGCGCACCACGAACGGCGCGCGCACGGGGCTGGCCGAAGCCTTGCTGGTAGCCTTTTCCGGCGGCGCGGTCATGGGCATGAGCGTTGTGGGCCTGGGCGTGCTGGGCTTGTCGATATTGATGATCGTCTATACCTATTTCTTCGGGGCGGGCGTGGACGTGTTGCGCGACACGGTGCTGCCGATCATCAACGGATTCGCCATGGGCGCGTCCTCCATCGCGCTGTTCGCCCGCGTGGGCGGCGGCATTTACACCAAGGCGGCGGAT
>CAYXMS010000063.1:0-3074 GCA_964466185.1 uncultured bacterium | reverse complement strand
AAAGCGTTTTGGAAGCTAAGGCAGGACTTGAGGATTATTTTCGATTTTATAATACCAAGAGATCGCACCAGGCATTGGCATACAAAATGCCTTATGAGGTGCACTATGCCTTGGCAAAATAGGCTGATTGGGGGATTGCGCGCACGCGCACGCGAGTACCCGCGTGTTCTCTTCAGCCTATGGAGATAGGTTTAACTTCTGGTATAAAAATATAGAAAATAAAAATGAGATTTTGATAAGCTGCTTAACTGATATCAGCCGTTGTTGTTGTTTTAGTGAGAAAAAGACAAAAACTGTGAGGTAAACAAGTTTAACCTAAAAAGTTGTCCAGTCCAATGGGTCTGCCTCATTCATATTGGCTAAAATTTATTAACCTAATGAAAAACACATTTTTATTTTTATATGTTTTTTTGACTGTTATTTTTAATATAAAAGCTTTTACAGTTACAGACTCTGATGCCCAGCTTATTCAAGCTTATTTCGGTAATGCAAAAAATGTTATGCCCCGAATTTCCCCTGATGGTAAATATCTAGCCAGACTGACACCTTGGAGAAATAACTATAACATTTTTATTACAAATTTAGAAACCCGGCAAACCAAACAAATTACTTTTGAAACTTGTCAAAACATTTTCAGCTATGTTTGGATTAATAGCGGTCAAATTATTTATAAAAAAGATTTTTACGGAGATAAAAAATACCATTTGATTTTAGCTGATATTAAAACATGCCGAAATATCGATCTTACTCCCTTTGCCTATATCACATGTTCAATAATTGAACCAAGACAAGATTCAGAAGGAAAAATCCTAATCCAAATGAATAAAGAAAATAACCGGTGTTACGATGTCTACAAACTGCAGATTAATACCGGTCGACTGCAGCTGATAGAAAAAAATCCTGGTTCTATCACGCACTGGATATCTGACCATAATGGAAAAATAAGACTAGCCATAGCTAATAACAATCTAAAAAAAGAATTTCTTTACCGTGAAAAAAAGACAGGTGCCTGGCAAAAAATAGCTTCCTATGATTTTGATGAAACCGTAGAACCTATATGTTTTACGTTTGACAACAAAAACATTTACGTACTTTCCAATCTTAATAGTGATACCCTGGGTTTTTATGAATACAACTTAAAAAAAGGCCAAATAGAAAAATGTATTTTTCAGCATTTTGAAGCAGATGCAAATGATTTATTATTTTCGCACAAAAGAAAAATTCTCGGAGCTTGTTACATATTAGACAAGTTAGAGTATTTTTTTTTCGATCCCGAATTTGCAAAAATCTGCCAATTTGTCCAAGAAAAACTCCCTGATTACCAAGTCCATTTAATTTCTAAAAATATTGCTGAAGACAAATTAATATTTCTTGCTTCAAGCGACGTATGGCCAGGCTCTTACTATTTGTTGGACACAAACAAACAAAAGCTTGAAAAGCTGTTTGACTGTAAACCAACGCTGCAAAAAGAAAAATTTTGCCACACACGGCCTATCTCTTATACAGCCAGGGACGGTCTTAAAATTCATGGTTACTTAACCATGCCTAAAAAGCATTCCGAGCCAAGGCCCCTTATAGTAATTCCCCATGGAGGACCTTATAGCAGGGATGTCCTTCAATTCTCCAGCGAGACACAGTTTTTCGCCCGAAAAGGTTTTGCTGTCTTACGGGTAAATTTCAGAGGTTCTTTTGGTTATGGTAAAAAATTTTATCGCGCCAGTTTCAAAGAATGGGGACATGCTATGATAGACGATATTACTGACGGAGTACTTTGGACTGTTAGAAATAAAGATATTGATTCTAATAACATTGTGATTTACGGCAACAGTTATGGTGGTTACGCAGCATTAATGGGAGCTATCAAAACCCCTGATTTATATAAAGCTGCTATTAACTGTTTTGGAATTTCCAATCTTTTTTCTTTTTTAGAATATTATTCCCATTCTTTGCAGTTCAATAAGATAAAAAAAACGGTTGGTGATACGATAATAGATAAACAAAGGTTAGTTGAAGCTTCCCCTTTGTTAAATCTCAATAAAATAAAAATACCTATATTTATAGCCTATAGCGAAAATGATTTTATAGTTCCCAAAAAGGAGTCTCAACAGCTAATCCTGAATTTTCAAGATCGCAACATCCCTATTGAAAGTTTTTATAGAAACAATGAAGGCCATGGTTTTAATCAAGAAGAAAATAAATTTGATTTGTACAAAAAAATCCTGGAATTTCTGGCAAAGCATCTAAAAAGCAACCTTTAGAACAAAAACTATCTTTTCACAAATTTTCCTTCCTGATATGCATAAATCAGCGGCTTGCCCGTAGGTATTTCCAGTTTCACCACTTCTTCTTTGAAAAGCCTGTCCAATTTCATGACAATTCCCCTCAAGGAATTGCCGTGAGCAGAAATAAAGACATTTTTACCTTGCTGCAGGTAAGGAACGATATTTTTTTTAAAATAGGGAAAAGTTCTGCCGGCTGTCATTTTCAGGCTTTCTCCATTAGGAGGGCCAGTATCATAGCTTCTGCGCCATTTTACAAACAGCTCCTGGCCAACCTCCTGCTTAACCTCTTCTTTATTACGGCCCTGCAGATCTCCGTACATTCTAAGGATAGTAAATTCAATGGCACTTTTCAATAATACCGTCCAAGCCTAAACAACAAGAAAGTCCAAAACTTTGTCTAGACAAGGTTTTGGGCAGTTTTCCGATTTAAAAATTAATAAAAATCCTTAAGAAAACCCCCTCAAAACAAAACCTCCCCGATTCCTTATCTTCAAAAAGGTTTTTTTTTAACTCTCAATCATACTCACGACTTTGATCATAACTAAACTCTATCTCAGGCAGACCTCTGGCTGAGGCTATAGGAGGAGGATCTATCGGCTCATTTAGACAAGTTAAGATCTTTTGAATTGTCGGCCTATCCTCAATAAAAGCAATAATCTTCATTGTTTCACCGCATTTCGGACAAATCAGAGGCGACACCTCATAAATTCTGGCAATTAATTTTGCCCACCCAAAAAAAGGTAGTGTAACATTTTGTCTGTAAATTCAGGATTATAAAATCTTTGAAAAGAA
>CAYXMS010000062.1:0-3457 GCA_964466185.1 uncultured bacterium | reverse complement strand
GCACCTTATATCCCAGTCCTAAAGGACTGGGTTTTACGGTGCGCTATTGATAAAAAAAAAGTTAATTTCTCAAAAGAAAAAGAATTTTTAGTAAAAAAAATAACTTGCAAAACTATTTTTAGTAAAAAAATCTTATAATGCTAATTTTTTTTTGAACCTTTTAATTAAATTTTTAATTGAACGGCGCCAATATTTGATAAAAAAATTCTTAGATCTTATTGATTTTTTCAAATTTCAGCCGATATCCAACAACTAAACTAGAAAAATTTGTTGTTTTATAGTATAATAAAAAGCTACTCAAACAAAAATTTTAAAAAAAAGAATATTAAATAAAAAATTATGACAGCAGAAAGCAAACAGGCCAATTTTTCCACTGCTTTAAAAGATAGCAAAATAGGTGCTATTAAAGGTGTTTTCCTACCTAGTTTTCTGCAAATGATCGGCGTGATATTATTTATGCGGGTCGGCTGGATCCTGGGGCATGTCGGTCTTTTGCAAATGTTTTTTATTATGACCATGTCCTCTGCGCTTTTATTTATTACTAGTTTGTCAATGACGTCTATTGTCTCGAACATGAAAATGGGCTCGGGCGGATCTTATTATATTATTTCCCGGCTTTTGGGAGTGGGCTTTGGCAGCGCCATTGGTATTTTGCTAATTATTAGCATGCACGCTTCTGTTGCTCTTTGCGTCTCCGGTTTTGTTCTATCGGTACAAAACCTATTTCCAGCGTTATCAACGCCTGTTTTAAAAATTCTGACTATTTTTACTTTGGCCTTTATCTCTTACATTTCCACTAGTTTGGCTTTAAAAACCCAAGTAGTCATTTTTATTGCTTTAGTGATCTCCATCATTTCTATTTTTTTAGGAGGCAGCAGCAATATTCCCACTTCTCTCCAACCTCTATCCATTGCACCTTCGCTGTCTTTTTGGATGGCCTTTGCCATGTTCTTTCCGGCAACCACTGGAATAGATTCGGGCATGGCCATGTCGGGAGATCTGAAAAACCCCTCTAAGGCCCTGCCTTTAGGCACCTTAGGAGCCGTGCTTTTGGCTTATTTTGTATACCTAAGCATTTGTTTATTTTTAACCGCCAATGTATCTTCCGATATGCTTAGGTCTCATCCTTTTATTGTGTTTCATCTTTCAAAAATTAGCTTTATGGTTACTTTAGGCGTTTGGGGAGCTTCTCTTTCCAGTGCTTTAGGCTCTATTCTAAGCGCGCCTAGAATTATGCAGTCAATTGCCAAAGACGGCAGCCTGCCCAAATTTCTATCTAAAGGCTACGGTATTACCAATCAGCCCAGAATTGCCACTTTAATTGTATTCTTTGGAGCTTTAGTTTTAACTTTATTTACTGAAATCGATCAAATTATTCCTATCATGACCATGATCAATTTAGTAACTTATGGACTAATTAATTTTGTGGCCTTTTTCGAAGAATTTATTCAAAATCCCAGCTGGAGGCCGACTTTTAGAATCAACTGGGTGGCATCTCTAGTCGGTGCTTTGGGTTGTTTTATGGCTATGTTTATGATTAATCCGGGCGCTACCTTTTTAGTAGCGGCCTTAACCATCCTGCTCTGTTTATGGACTGCCAAACGCCATGTCAGAGGCAACTGGGACGATCTGCGCTACAGTCTATTTTCCTACTTAATCCATAAAGGAGCAGTGACTTTAAGCGCTTTGAAAAAAAATCCCAAAAGCTGGCGGCCTCATATTCTAACTATTTTTAATTCTCCTGCCATTCAAAAAAACCTGGTTTTGTTTTCCCACAGTCTGAACCAAGAGAAAGGTTTTTTAACTTTCGGCTTTTGCCCCATAAGAGAATCTTTTAAGAATCTGCAAACAGTCAAACTTAATTTTCAAAAAAACATCGAAGCTTACAAAATTCCATCTTATGTCCATATCAATCCGACTTCGCACTTTTTAAACGGCATCAGCGAGCTGATTAAAAACTATGGTTTTGGACCTTTAAAGCCCAACACTATTATTTTACCTTTATCCTCCCAGCTATATGAAAAAGAAAATTTTGCCCGGCTCTTGTCTGAAATTCACAGCCACGGAAAAAACCTAATCCTGTTAAAAGACGACCAGGAAAAAGATTGCATCTCAAAAAACGACCAAAATCAATATCAAGACAACCATTCGCAAATCAATCTTTGGTGGAGAGGCCAATACCGCCGCAATTTTGAACTGTGTCTGGCTTTAGCTTACATTCTAAAAAAGTCCAAAAATTTTTCAGCTTCTAAAATTTGCATCAAAACCGTAGTCAAAGACGAAGCCGAAAAAACTACAATTTCTAAATTTTTTGAAAGATACAAAAACAAATTGCGCATAAAAAATATTAATTTCATACCTATTATCGAAGAAAATGAAAAATTTTTTCCAACTTTAGACAGCGCATCGGAAGCAGATGCATTTACCTTTTTAGGCTTGCGCAAACAAAGAGAGGATGAAAGCAACAAAGATTATCAAATATACTTTTTAAACATGTTTGAAAAAACTAAAAACATTAAAAATCTAGCTTTTATCATCGCTGGGGAACAGATCAAGTTCGAAAAGATTTTTACATAAAAGACAAAGAATTTTACAACCTGTTGTTCAAAGTTGATTAACAGCCTCTTCTATCATCTGATCTGTTACATTACAGCATTTTTTGAATTGATGATATAAACAAAATGTATACTTAGCTATTTGACTGGCTGCCAAAACACTTGTTTTTAATTTTTCCTGAATTTTATCTTGTAGCTGTTTACATGTATCTTTTGAGTTAAATTTTAAGCCATATTCTTGCCAAAGCGCAAAAACCCGAACTTCTAAAACGTCAGAGCCGGAAATGATAAAACCAAAACTTCGTTCTCTTTTCATATCATGAGAAAAAGTAATTTCATCTTTTTCTTCCCACGGAGCATATCTTTTTTTAAGCTGCGAAGTCACAGGGTCCGTTTGCCAAAAAATAACGGTATCTTTTAAAAACCGCCAATTGCGGTAAATAAATCTCAACTCGGAATTAGTAGTTATATTTTTTAAACGGCAGTTTTTTTCACAATAATAAACATCAAACTCCATCATGGCTTTATTTTGTCTTTCATAAGGATCATCTTTTTGAGTTACATAACGCATATTTATACCATTTAAAATAAAATGAATCTTATGCTCATAAAAATAAGCCCATAAAATATAAGATTTACAAATACCATGAAAACCTAAACGAGAAACCTTCGGCAGGCCAAATTTTTTTCTAAAAGCAATAAATTCACAATCCATACCTACATAAAATTGTCTTAGCCTTTCAGGAATCTGCTCTAGATATTTCCAGGCTTTAATTTTTTCTTTTTGTATTAAAGAATCTCTTTTATGCAACTCCCGGATAAAATGTATATGTTGAATAACAGATACTAGTAAGCGACAATTCTACCCATGTTGAAAAATAACGGCTATTGATTTATAGGCC
>CAYXMS010000061.1:0-3593 GCA_964466185.1 uncultured bacterium | reverse complement strand
AAGTCATATCAGTAGGCAAAGGTGCATTGCTTGGTTGATCAGCGGAATAAATCTGAGGATAACGATCTTGAGGAGGAACAAAACTGTGGGCACATAATAAAGAATAAAACAAACAACAGAAATAACAAAAAAATCTCATTATTCCTCCTTAAATTAAAGCAAAATATGCTAGCTTCCTAGCTTTATTTAAAACAAGTTTTTTTTTTAATTTATAGACGCAAAGTTGTAATGTCCTACTTCCCCAAAAACAATTAAAATCAGGACATAAAAAAAATCAGCTAGCATTATATCCAAACAGGAAAAGTGCAGAAAAATAGCTATTTAAAAAACTTGGAGAAAAATGTTCAAATGAACATTTTTTTATAAGGCTGACTAAAGCTCAAATATTGATTAAAAAATGGGAAAAAAAACTATAACAAATGCCATCCTCACAGTGCTTTTAATGGATGGACGCCACGCCAAGTGGCATCCCCTTCCTGCATATCCCTCGTTCTTTGGAAAAGATCAAATTAACCAGAACATCTCACTAAAACTGGAATAACAAATTAAGTAATGAAACCTTAAATACTTACAAAAAAAACATTAAAATTCCTATACACTAATCTTTTTTAAGATATGTGCATCTTTTATTATCAGAAACGCCTCCCAATAAAGGGCCTACTAAATCATAAGTGAGTGAATATCTTTTTAAATTTTTAGGATAATAATTATCAAAATCATATGGGAAAAATACTTTATGCTCTAAAGCAAATTTTAACAATTTCTCTATTCCTGAACGTCGAATGATCATAGAATAAGCGCCAAATCTAGCACCGATACGTCTAAAATCAGGACTAATTTGCTGATCCATTGTATATTCCTTACAGTATCTCGCTTTTATAGAACAATCCATATCAGGCCGTGGAGCCGTTCCTCTAGCAATAACATACTTTCCATTATTTAACTTAGTCTCTTTATCTGTAAAAAGAACATCCCAATTGTCTTTACCCACAAGATAATCCAATTTGTCAATTAAATTTGAAATTTCCCTAGGATCTAATATTGCATGTATATCATCTTCCATAACCCAGATGGTTTCATACCCGGAATCATATGCATCTTTCAATACAGAAATATGACTTAAGACAATCCCAATAGCACCTTTAGACATACAATGAGAAAAATAAACTTTACCTAATTTTGTAAATTCATGTATTGGCTGCCCCTTGTTACTAAATGGATAAGTAGTAGCTTTCAAAACATGCATTCCGGGAGAAAATTTTAATCCTACATCATTAATTGTCTCTAAAGAAAGCTCCCAGCCATTAACAGCAGAAAAACGATAAGGAAAAATTCCATAAGCCTTTAATTGTTTACAAGACCTTTCCCATTTTTCAGGTCTCTGATCTAGATTAATCATATAAATAAAATCAATATTTTTCATATTATGAATATTTGATTTATTTTCTGCTTTTTTTAAATGCTGTTCCAATCCAGCAAATAATAAACTAAAATGCATAAAAACAAACAAACTTCTAACTAAAAAACAAATCATGGTATCCCTTTACAAATTACATAGAATTAAAAATTCTAAATTAATAAATTCTATTTTTTAAAACCTAAATTATAATATTTCTTCCAAAATTTCTCATACATTTCAGGATGCTTTTCACAGATAAAATTAATAATGTCGTAATTATTCTCTTTAGAAAAAGTAAAACGATGCTCCCATTGTAATGTTACAGTACCTGTCTCCCTAGGCAATCGAGTTTTATGGAAATGATTTTCATCTCCTAAATTATAATGATTAATTCTTATGTACTTATCATAATGGCCTATTGGCCACCAATCATTGTTTTTACCAAGCATATGAGGCAAAGCATCACCATTTAAAAACTTATTATTATCTGTTTTAAGAGGGACATGATGTTGAGACAGCATTTTATCTAATATCGCATGCTCCGGTCTTACAATGCTTTTACCCTGCACATTAAAATTATCTCCTTTATCATTAATAGCTGTTAAATTAAAAAGGCGGGAATCATTCTCAGATAAATACTTGCCTCCGGTACCAAAGCATCTCCAACTTACATAAACAGCAGAAGCATGCAAAAAATGCTTTTCTAAACATTCTATAACCGTCTTTTCGTGTATGGGAAATAAAAATTCATCTATGTCAATACAAGCAACCCATTTTGTATTATTCAATGCTCTTTTTAAAGTATGTTGATTAGCTAAAACATGATTCAAACCTCTTCTAGAGGTTGGATTCCAATCAAACAATTCTACTAACCCTTCTTCAATATAGGGTTGTAAAACTTCCTTATAGTTATCTGTGCTCTTATTATTATATAACCAAAAATGTTCTACCCCTACCATACGATGGTATTCTATCCACTCTCTTAAGAGATAGGCGCTATCACGGAATATGCAATTTGCCCCAAGTTGATATTTATAAGCAAAACCAATATGACAAAAAACAAGTAAACTTAAAAAGAAAAAATATACATAACGCCTCATCTTGCCACCATTATTTTAATGCATAAAAATTGATTTAATAATGCTTCCTAATTGAACCTCCCTCGCCTAAAGGCGAAGGATTCCTGGTTCGTGGCTCCGAGCAACCCCGGCAGCTCCCCAGGCTTTAGACCGACGCACCGGCGGCCTTTAAGCTAATAAAATTAATTACCTTTTGCGATATAAAATTGAATTTCCATGATCAACAGAATCTACAAATTCACATGAATTTAAAATTAAATTTCCTGCTTCGGCTTTAACATATTTATGATTAACGATTAAAAAAGCTTTAGATAGAAGAACATAACCTCCTGATTTAACTAAAGGCAAATAATTTTGCACATCCTCTATAGACCCTTGCCTTGAAAAATTACCATCAATATGTAAAAAATCAATTTCCCCTTTTTGAGCAATTTGTGAAACTGCTTGAGCAGAAGGTAATCTTATAAATTCACAAACGTGATTTAATTGCCAAAAATCCAGCATTTTTTTAAAAGCATTAAAAATTTTTTTCATATTAACATTAAACCACCAGCGTTTATGCGGGTTATTATCTGTTAAATGTTTTATGGTTTCGAAATTATTCCAGGGATCTATAGCATAAATTTTACCTTGTTTTAATAACTTTAAAACAGCAGCTACCGGTAATAAAGAATCTCCTTTAAACACTCCTATTTCAATGCAACGAATAGGTCTTTGTAAATAAGTTAAATCCATTAATAAATCTATTTTTTTTTCTGAACTCCAAGAATTTCTTAGAGTTTTTTTTATCTGCTCTTTCAAAACTATGAATTGATAATCACTCAATTTTGTTAAATCATAAGCTTGAAAACACAAATTAGGATTGTAACTAGAGTATATAAAAGTTTCCAAAAACAGAAAAAAAAACAGACCCAAATATTTAAGATTAAATTTTCGCTTTATGCTTTGCATAAAAAAACAGACCTCTTTCTTAAACATGTAAATTAAAAAAAAAAAATCCTACTTTTAAAAAACAATTTTTATCAACAATAATTTTGCCTAAATAAAAATATTTTCCTCTTTAAAGGGCCTGTTGAAATCTAAAGCAAAAATTTGATTAATTTGGTAAAATTTCT
>CAYXMS010000060.1:0-3753 GCA_964466185.1 uncultured bacterium | reverse complement strand
AGAAAGGAGGTTATAAGCTTAGCAAGTGGTCCTAATTTTGGGGACCATTATAGATATTCATTCCAAAACAATTACATCGAAAAAACATAATAATAAGCCTTTGGAAAAGAAAAATTAAAATAATACAAAAGTTACATCAGCTCAAAAGCTTTATAAAAAAATGACACACTGAACTTTACATTTAACCAATATCAACTAGTAAAATCTATTCAAATAAAAAGCTACACATTCATGGCACACCTACGGCACAGTAAAGTCTTATTTTGAACAGCTCTTTTCATCACATAGCATTTGATAAAAACACTTAAACTATTCTATGTTAGTCATATGAACAGATGAACAATGCTGAGTAAAACGAATAATCTGCTCCCTCATAACCCGTCGGTCCACAGGTTCCAAGTCCAGGTTGCCCCACACTTTTAACTATTTTTTCAAAAAAAATTATAACTTTGGCCATTGACTCTTTATCATACAATCTAATATAATCTTATATAGTTAAAATAAAGGTATGTTTTTATGGTTAAAAACACTAGATTTGAAAAAAGATTAGCCTCAGTTCCATCTGAACTTTGGTCTAAAGTAGCTCAAGTTGAAGAACTTAAAGGCCAGTGGATTGCCGGCGTTCAATTAGATCCCCAAACTTTAGGCCGCCTTAAACGCTCTGTTCTAATCACTTCAACCGGGGCTTCCACCCGTATTGAAGGAGCCAGACTTTCCGACGAAGATATCGAAAAACTGATGCGTGGATTAAGCATTCAAAAATTTACCGACCGCGACAAACAGGAAGCTCAAGGCTATTTTGAGCTTCTAGAAAATGTTTTTAACTCATGGAAATCCCTTAAGCTCTCCGAAAGCACTATTAAACATTTTCATAAAGAGCTTTTAACATATGCTAAAAAAGATGAACTGCATCGCGGTGAATATAAAAAAGAAGAAAACAAAGTCCATATGATTGATGCAGCAGGCAAATCCATTGGCGTACTGTTCGATACAACTAAAGCCTATTTAACTCCCAAAGAAATGCAAGAATTAGTGGAATGGACTCAAGATGCCCTTCAAGAAAAGAAAAACCATCCTCTTTTAATTATTGGAAATTTTATTGTTGAGTTTTTACAAATTCATCCTTTCCAAGACGGCAACGGGCGCTTAAGCCGAATCCTAACTAATCTACTTTTACTTAAAGCCGGTTATTTATATATGCCTTATGTTTCCCATGAAAAAATAATCGAGGATAACAAACCCGATTACTATCTAGCTCTTCGAAAAAGCCAGAAAACCCTTAAAACTAATCGTGAAAATATTTTTCCATGGCTGGATTTCTTTTTAAATACTTTTCTTAAACAATCGCAAATGGCAATCGAACTTCTTTCACACGAAAATATTGAAAAAATACTTTCTATTAAGCAGTTAGCCGTTTGGCAATACTTTCAAACTGTTAATGAAGCAACCCCCAAAGAGATTGCTCAAGAAACTAAAATTTCTAGACCTACAGTTAATCAAGTGTTAGATAAATTAATACGTCTAAAAAAAATAGAAAGACTGGGCCAAGGCAGAAGCACTAGATATCGTAAACTTTAAAATTTTTTATTTTTATAACAAAAAAACTTTTTACAAGACGGAGTTATATCCTTAGCAATAGCTATTTTTGGTCCTGACAAAAGGGACCACTTTAATCTGTAGTTTTTGATAGGTTTTTAAAAATTGCTAAAAGATAATGATTAATTTCTTCAATTGCTTGAGATATATTTTGAGGAAGATCAAGGTCTTGAGTAATATCTAAATTTTTTTGATGGCTAGCCCAAAGCTTTTGCAAGAATTTAAATTCTTGGGATTTAAATTTAATTAATTTTAAAGATGTTTTTCTATGTTGAAATGTATTATTAACCGTTGTTTTTAGGTTTTGAGAATTTAATAGTTCCTTTTTTCTCATAAGTACGAGAAGATCATGATAATCTTTCATACGGCTATTAGCTGCTCCTCTAGCAATTATTGTTTCTAATTTTTCTGCAAAAATAGTTTCTGGCGGATAAACTAATAAAGAAATTTCATCTTCAAAGAGAGGCTTTCCTTTGTATTGAAAAAGTGGTAAATTTTTATTTTCAGGTTCTATAATATCACCGATGCCAATATCAATTTGAATTTGATCTTTCATATTTCCAAAAGAAACTTTTAAAATAATTCTATATCCTGGATAAAACATGTGGGTTTGGTTTAATGTTTTGATGTTGTGAAAAGAAAAAATAAAACCATCATCAGATTTTTTGGAGATAATTTTTTCAATAGATTTTTTAATTTCTTTTTCTTTGGCATTGATTTTAGTAATAAGAAAATCCAAATCAATTGTTTCTCTACCGATTTTTAAAATGTAAGCAAGTAAAGATCCGCCTTTAAAAATAAACTTTTTGCTTAAAGGAGATTTTGAAAGGCGAAATAAAAAACGCTCTAAAAGTAATTTTTTCCAGCATTCATTGAAACTTAAATTCTTTTCTTTTGAAATTATGCGTAGACGATCTTTTAGAGCTTGTTCTTTCATGTTGTTGCCGTAATCAGATAAGGAATAATATTTACTTTAAGTTTTTTTGCATAGTGTTGAAGTTTTTTAAGATCTATTTTTTGTGTTTTAGGTAGAGATAGAGCTGCTTTTAGGGCTTTAATAGCTATTTCTAGGCTAAGTATTCGAAAGGCATCTATAATTGTGCGTTCACGATTAAAAATAGGAATATTAATACCATTGAGATTAATTTTAGTTTTCCCTAGATCCATATCACGAAATCTTAGAATTTTTATTGATTTGTGTCTTTTAATAGAAGTGCTATGAGCTATGGCTATCCAATGTTTTCTCGGAATTTCATCTGTTAGATTATAAAGAGAGAGTGCTGATATAAGACAAACTATTCCATTTGGAATGGAATGTATAGCATTAATCAGATCTTCCCAGGGAAAATTAGCAGAAGAATATTGATAATTTCTATTTTGATAAATTCCTCTTCCAAGACGTTTTAGAAGCCCCGTTTTTACATAATGGCAAAGAAGAGCAGAAGATATACCTAGTTTGTTGGCTTCCTTAGCTGTAAAAGATGGTTTTTTAAGAAGTTTTATTAGTTTTTGAAATTTTTGTTTTTTTTTCATATTTTTGGTTTTTGTTTTTAATTTAATAAAAACACCCATTTATGTCAATTGGGTTTTTTTATTAAGCGTATCATGTAAGTAAATTTTTAATGTTAAGCGGTTTATTTCTTCATCGCGGTTGTTATATAAACAGATTATTATAGATAAATTGAACTATCCGGAAATTCCAGATAGTTAAACCGAAGAGATTAAAAGTTATTTTTCACTAAAGTTATGAAATTTATAACATTGGTGTACAAATAAAAAAGTTTAAAACTATTGTGAATACAAATCTAAAAAATGGGGGCGGTTGGACACGTTCAGAACGTTTGACTGGGGTAAACTGATGGAAAAATTGCCTCATGGCTTTTTAAAAGTTGGATAAATTTAAGATAGTGAAGAAACGATAAAGCAACATCTTTTCTGTAAATTCGGCCAATATTCCTCATATTTTTAAATCACCTGTTGATAATTTTTATCTTTATTATCTGTCATTTTTAAATATGACTTTTTAGTAATCCATATACTGCCCCCCCCCGTTAAGAGAACTGGCCTAAATATGGAGAACTAAGGGAAAATAGGCAGCCACAAAAGTAAGCGGCAATTCTACCCATCTTTTTTAAAATTCACTTTAACCGGCATTCT
>CAYXMS010000059.1:0-3881 GCA_964466185.1 uncultured bacterium | reverse complement strand
GGTTGCTCGGAGCCACGAACCAGGAATCCTTCGCCTTTAGGCGAGGGAGATTCAAAGTTAATGACTCAATCTCTTCTTTTGAAATCCAATTTTCTCTGGCACTGGATCTACCCTATCAAATAAAAGAAAAGGATTTAAAAAGATTAGCTAAAGCTAAAATAAATAAACCATTATATTTGCCAATTCAAAAATATCTCTGCTTGGATTAGAATTCAAATCTTAGTGATTGTAATGCCGCTTCTTTTTCATCATTGTTAAAAAATAAAAAATATTGATCAGCAAATTGCCAAATGAACTAAAAATAGAACCTCTAAAAACAAAAATCTAACACTTTTTGATTGATTTTTTGCGTACAGAACATTTACGCTCATTTTCAGTTAAAAACCGCTTGCGCAGACGTATATTTTTAGGCGTTATTTCCACCAGCTCATCAGCTTCAATATAATTGATCGCCTGCTCCAAGGTAAAGATTTTAGGAGCGGCAAGTAAAATGTTCTCATCTTTGCCCGCAGAACGGACATTAGACAAGTGCTTTTCTTTCGTAATATTAACCACCAAATCGTCCTGTCTGCTATTTTCTCCAACAATCATACCCTCATATACCTGCATGCCCGGCTTTATAAAAAGAGAGCCTCTTTCCTGCAGAGCAAAACAGGCATAGCCGTTGGCCAGGCCTTGGCAATTGGAGACCAGCACCCCGTTTTTCCTGCCTGGCAAATCCCCTTTAAACGGAGCATAGTGATCAAAAATAGAGGTCATAATAATCAAACCGCAAGTCTTGATCAAAAGCTCGCTCAAACAGCCCATCAAACCGCGAGTAGTAATTAAAAACTCCATCTGAACCACACCGTGTTCGTTTTTTTTCAAAGAATGCATTTCGCCTTTACGGCGGCCCAGTTCTTCAATCACAGCCCCTGAAAACTTTTCAGGCACTTCCACATAAGCCAATTCAAAAGGCTCGCATTTAACCCCATCAATCTCTTTAATGATCACTTCCGGTTTGGAAACTGTCATTTCAAAAGATTCCCGACGCATAGCTTCTAATAAAACAGCTAGATGCAGTTCACCTCTACCTGAAATGCTGATCCTGTCAACCACACCCTCTGGAATTTCAATGCCTAAGGTAACATTAGCTTTTTTTTCTCTCAGCAGCCTGTCACGGATCTTGTTCATAGTCAGGTTTTTGCCATCTTTGCCGCAAAGAGGTGAAGAATTAACCATAATGTCAATAGAAAGCGTAGGCTCCTCAATCTTGATCGGCGACAGAATTTTTTCATTTTCCAAAGAGCAGAGGGTATCACCTATTGTCACCTTTTCCAATCCGTAAAAGGTAGCGATATCACCCACTCCGGTCTCGGCCAAAGCCACCTTTTTCAAACCATGATAACCTTCAATTTTATGAATACGGAAACTAGTTCTTTCCATGTCTTTGTTAACACAATCGATCAAATCCCCTTTACCGACTTTACCGGCCAAGATCCTGCCTGTCCCGCCCCTGCCTAAATAGTCATCGGCTTCAATTGTCGCTATCTGCATCAAAAAAGGATCTTCAACCTTTCCATCGGGCACAGGAGTTTTTTCAATGATCAATTCAAACAAAGGACGCATATTCTCGGAAGTTTCCCCCAAATGCCTGAAAGCATAGCCACTTAACCCTGACGCATAGCAATAAGCAAAGTCCAGCTGCCTGTCAGAAGCACCCAACTCCACAAACAGATCAAAAGTCAAATTTAAAACTCTTTCAGGATCAGCTTGAAGCCTATCGATTTTATTGATAATAACAATCGGACAAAGGCCTTTTTGCAAAGCCTTCATCAAAACAAAACGAGTCTGCGGCATCGGCCCTTCTTTAGCATCTACCAAAAGCAAAACAGAATTAACCATGTCCAAAACCCTTTCCACTTCGCCTGAAAAATCACTATGACCGGGAGTATCAATAATATTGATCTTATAATCTTGGTAAAAAAGCGAAGTGTGCTTGGCAAAAATGGTGATACCCCTCTCTTTTTCCTGATCATAGCTGTCCATCACCCTTTGGGGCACTTTTTCATGGGTATGGAAAACCTCAGCCTGTTTCAGCAAGCTGTCAAGTAAAGTAGTTTTACCATGGTCGATATGAGCGATCACGGCAATATTACGAATTTTTTTAGCTTTAAACATAAATCATCAAAAAAAAAGAAGACTTCTCCCTGCTAAGGCAGAAGCCTTTGAAAAAGATTATAAAGCAAAAGCCCTTTAAAAAAAATAACAAAATACATTCTGATAGTTAGGTCCCCTAGTTTCTGATCTCCCAGATTGTAATGTTGTTTTAGATGAATTAAAAAAAAGAATTTAAAAAATGCTTTTTATCTCAAAAAACAAAAAACTTAATAAAAATACAATACAATCTTTAGAAAAACCTGCATCCGGAAAAGGCTTGCATAAATTTGATTCTTCACAAGATATTTTTAATAATTTGGGAATCTAATGCTTACTGTTGTTTATCAAAATCATTTTAAAATTTTTTAAATAATACTGTGGCAAAAGTTAATTATTTTTCAGGTAAATTCAACCAATAACGAGTATGACGTAATTTTCCTGTTTTAAAAAGAGCTTTCTTTTTAACTAGATCAGTTAAATCACGTGTTGCTGTAGCTCTAGCAGTTTTTGTAATAGAAATATAATTTTCTGCACTAAGCCCCCCCCGAAAGCCCTCTGGCCCTGCTGTAAACATTCTCAAAAGCGCTTTAGTTTGACGTGGATTAATTTTACCTGAAAGTTCATTTAACATTTTTGATTTTTTAATGAAAAAATAAAGCAAATCCATAGATTCTTTTTGTGCTATTAAAACAGATTCAGAAAAAAATCGGACCCACTGCTGTACACCCAAAGTTTTATTACATTTTTCAAGAGCTAAATAATATTTTTTCTTTTGTTTTTCCAAAGTTTTAGAAATAGCAATTAAAATTGGTTTGCCTACTCCTTGAGACAGAATCTTCTCTACAAGATAGCGGCCAATTCTGCCATTACCATCTTCAAAAGGATGAATGCTTTCAAAATAAACATGTGCAACAGCAGCTTTTCCTAAAAGAGATTTAGAATTAGAACTAGAATTGACCCAATTAATAAAAGCAGTCATTTCCTGAAAAACTCTTTTCGAAGGAGGAGCTTCAAAAAACACCTTTGATCCATAACGGCTTGATACAATCTCCATCGGTTCTTCATGTATGCGATATTGATTAACATCTGTTTTTATTTCAAACAACATAGAATACCAATGCCAAAGCATTTCATGTGTTAACGGTTGATTAAATGATTCATATATATTGCAAAGTAATTTAGCTATGTGAGCTTCTTTTCTTTTCTCTGGTTGAGAATTACCTTTTAATCCAAAATGCTTCTTAATAGAAGATTGCAAACTTTCTCGGTCAAGTATTTCCCCTTCAATTTTAGAACTCTCTGCTCCTTCTAAGCTCAGAATTTCCACAATAAACCGATAATAATCTTTTTTATCTTCAATTGTTTTTAGATAAGCAGACCCACTACCTACATTTAAAAGAAATTGCTTCTCTAAAGGTACAATTTGATCAGAATCATAATTAAACTTTGGCCACTCGGTTAATTCCCAATTCCAAGGCATGAGTTATAGCTCCTTTTTCTATAACTCATTATTATAACTAAAAATGATTTATAGAGCAATATTCTATAACTCACTAACCAAGATTTTACAATCTAGAACCTTAATGTTTAATGTTTTATGTTACTAAATTAAATATTAAAAACTAAAAAAAATGAGTCTTGGACACTGCTGTGGCAAATTTGTGGCATAAAGCCCAATTCCTGTTATGGGCTTGTAGAAACCCCATTTTTTGATGATTTCGCAGCTTAAAAATCTATTTTTA
>CAYXMS010000058.1:0-3954 GCA_964466185.1 uncultured bacterium | reverse complement strand
TTAAGTAGCATGAAGCAAACAACCTAACCTGTCCAGTTTTTGGGGTCCACTACATTAGTTTATAATGGATCAAAATTAGAAAAAGCTCTTTTGATTAGTATATAAAAATATAATTTATTTAAATGCTTTATTATTAAGATTTTACAAATGGAATTTGAAAAGAAAATCATTGTTTTCTAATTCATTATAGTTTAAAATAATTAAACTAAATTAAAACTAATAATTTACTATAAGAATATGACAGTTTGTAATCTGATAGATCAGCATAACCCCAGTCGAGCTGTTTTAAGCTCCGTTAATCAATTGTATATTGCAATACGCAATTTGCAACGCTTATCAGGAACTTATATAGAGTTTTGTACAAATAGTGTAGGAAGACAAAGTTTTTATTATATCCAAATGGTTAAAGTTAAACATATTCGTAAATTATGGGAAGATACTTTGATTCAAGCGCAAAACAGCCATTCTACGTCGGTTAGTGTGGAAGATTCCTGTAATCAATTGCAAGCTAGATTAGAAAATTTTCACGTTATAGATTTGTATAAAAAAAAATTGCAGAAAATCAAAAGTGTTGAGGATCTTGTTAAATATGCCAGACGATTTATGCAAGATTTAGACGCTTTGGTAGCTCCGCCTTTGCGTCAAAGCAAAAGAGGAATGAAAGGCCCGACTTTATTAGTCTCGCATACCAGAGAAAGACATGTACAGGCCTATGTAATTAAATGGATAGATCCTCATGAGACAATTTGTAACCATATATATGCAGAGATGTCATACTGTATGGATGAAGATATGGCTTCGGGGCGTCATGGCCATGGTTTTCAAGTTCCTCTAGTAGTAGAACTGGATTTCACAGAAGATCAAGCAAGACATTTTTCATATGATGGAACTGTGAAAAAATTGTCTCCTAATCATTCTAAAAAGCTGTTTGACGCTTTTCAACAGATAACTAAAAATTTCGCGCCAGAGCGCCCGCCGCAATATAATAAAATTATGCTGAGCGAAATGATTAATGGAGCGAATTTATTTGATTTCGCCAGAAAACAATATGTGTTGTTATCCGAAGATCAAAAACGAAAAATGTTTAACCGCTTAGGGAGATTGGCTTTTTTAGATATGATTTTAGGCAATTTAGACAGGCTTGTTCAAGTTATGTTGGTTATTCAGCCCGATGGATCTAAAGAATATGAATTAATGGATTTAGAAACTAATTTGGGCAATGTTATGCTACTACAAACTAAAGAAGACCATACCTTGGTTTCTATTGATAATGGAATTGAAGAAGATTTGATTTTTAATATGGAGTGCCGAGCTAAGTATTTAAGTTTTTTGCAAAGAACTCTGCTTTCTGAAGATTATTTGCAAAAATTAGCGCAAAATATCATTGATTCCATGTTGAAAGCTATAAATACGCAAATTGATGATTACAGTGAAGCAAATGTACTTGAACTAAGAGAGCAATTTGAGGATTTAAAAAGTGATTTAGAAACTATTAGCCTGGAAGAATTTAAAAAAGGTATTTATGCCATGGTTTGCCATTTGCAAGTTGAAAGATTTAAACCTGAAAATTTATTTGTCTCTTTAGAAAATAAACATCCTTCTTTAATAGCTTCCCTTAGAGAACGGATTAAATTTTTTCAAAACTTAAAAATAGGAGTAATTTATGAGTAGTGATGGATTTTCTCCAGCTTTATCGGCAAGACGATTTCAGGGTAGTATATCTCCTCCTGTTTTTAATGATTGTTCCGATCCTATTAAATTAATTTTTTTAGAACATTGGCTAAAAATGGCTAAGTTTTATACGCAAAATGCTTCTTCAGAAAATTTAATTGGTATTAGGAATATAGTAAATTGTTTGCCGGAAATTCCTGAATATGAACAAAAACAAAAGTTGGTCGTAGTAATCGAAAAAATTAAATTTATAGCTCAAGAGGCATTTTTTGATCTTGAAATTAGGCAAGAGTTGGATCAGGTGTTACAAGATCTTTATACCACTTTTCCCAGCTTTGTAAATCATCCTACACCAAAAATTAATCAAAGAGAAACACTGATCTCGCCTTTTTCTTTTTATCTGTCTGAACATCGCAGATAATTTAATGAGTTAGATTTTCTGTTTTTGGCAAAAATTTTAGGATTTGTTAACATTAAAATTTCTTATTTTCAATTTTTAAGGAAGAGTGGCAGAGTGGCCGATTGCATCTGTTTCGAAAACAGAAGACCCACAAGGTCCGGGGGTTCAAATCCCTCCTCTTCCGCCATTGCAACTAGTTCGAACCTTTGCGCTCCTGATCTAAAAGGGCCAAGGTTTCGATATTGGAACGGGCCATATAATAAGGCTTTTGTTCTATTATACGGCCATTTTCTACAATAGGGTCGCTTTGGACAGGTTCTAGTTCGATTGTTTTTAACAGGTCTTTTAGGGCCAAAGCTGAGGTATAATGGTCCCCAAAATTAGGACCACTTGCTAAGCTTATAACCTCCTGTCTAAAAATGGAGGTAAAATGTCAAAACAACGAAAAAATATACAGCTGATTTCAAACTCAAAGCAGTTAATCCCATTGAACCTCTAAAGGCTAAGGATTTTTGGTTTCCAGCTCCGAGCCAATTCGGTAGCTTCCCAAGCTTTTAACAAATTCACCGACGGCCGGATTTGTTCATTTTTAAAACATACTTGGTTATCGTATGTTATTTAACCTTTAATGAGGACTCCCGAAAATTATCCTAAAATCTTCGTGTGCATATTTTAAAGCTCCGCAGTCTGTTCTAATAGCCGCCAAAACAACCTCTCGCTCGCCTTTAAGATTATCACTTGCATATCGCAGAGCAAATCCATCTTGCCTAACAGCCGCTAGAACAATCCTGCGGTCGTCTCGTAAAATGAGGCCTGCATATTGCAGAGCCAAGCCGTCTTGCTGAATAGCCGCCAAAACAACCTCGCGATCATTTCTAAGTTCATTGCTTGCAAATATCAGATTCAAGCCGTTTTGCCTAATAGCTTCCAACATAATCTCTTTATTTGCATATCGCAGAACCAACTTATTTTGCCTAATAGCCGTCAAAATAATCTCGTTATCATTTCTAAGTTCATCGCTTGCATATTGCAGAGCCAAGCCGTTTTGCTGAACAGTTGCTAAAACAATCTCTCGATCATTTTTAAGGTCATCGCTTGCAAATATCAGACCCAAGCCGTTTTGCCGAACAGCTGTTAAAACAATCTCTTTGCTTGCATATCGCAGAGCCAAATTATTTTGCCTAATAGCCGCCCAAACAATCTCGCTATTATTTCTAAGATCATCGCTTGCATATTGCAGAACCAAGCCGTCTTGCTGAACAGCTGCTAAAACAATCTCTCTATTATTTCTGAGATCATCGCTTGCATATCGCAGATTTGTATTAATATTTCTCGTATTATAATTATATGTAGTATTGGTTCTTTGTGAAATCAAAGCATTAGAACCAGAAATGGCATAACTCATAAAGACCTTTTTTTAATTAAAAGAACAAATTAATTATATCATGTAAATAATTAATAAAAAATGTTTTTATCTGTCAATTATTTTAAAAAAAATATTAAATTTACTAAATTAAATAGTAAGATATTAGAGCATTAGTACTTATATTGGGCGAACTATTGAAAATTCAATATAGCAACCATCTTTAGTAGAGAAAATTATTTTAATTTACAAATGTTCTTTTCAACAATTCAATTAATTTAAAAAAGCGATTGTAAATGTGATCCAAAGCTCTTGGCCAATTGCTCAGCGGTATTCTAATTGATTTGGTTGGCTCTCCAAATTTTCCTGTGCCAGCCGGTCTGCCGGCACCCTCTCTTTTTCCTCCTCTTGGCATAAATCCTCCATAAAAAATTTTTACAATGAATGTTGCTCTAAAATCATATTAAGGGGCCTGTTGAAATCTAAAGCAAAAATTTGATTAATTTGGTAAAATTTCTCT
>CAYXMS010000057.1:0-3988 GCA_964466185.1 uncultured bacterium | reverse complement strand
ATTTAAAAATATGAGGAATATTGGCCGAATTTACAGAAAAGATGTTGCTTTATCTCTTCTAAACTGATCATTTCAATTTGGTTCATATGATTCCCCTTAAAATTAAAAGAGAAATTTTACCAAATTAATCAAATTTTTGCTTTAGATTTCAACAGGCCCGTTATATATTTTACATGTCGAAATTTAGACGTTGACTAATTATGGCATATTTTTAATGCCTTTGAAAAACAGCTATATCGTTATGCCCATACATACCAGCCATTTTAAACTGCTTTACCGCAATTTACTCACGGTAAAAAACTAGTTGTGCTCATCGGCACTAAGCAAGCAGTCGCTATCGCTATCAAAAACCAGGATGTGTTGAAAAGATACACCGGTTTAAAGAAACAACTGATCAAACACAAATCAAAGACCCTACATTTTGAAGCTTGACTGTATTCAAAAAAATATTATAAAAGCTTTGTTAACTTTTTATAAATTTCCTAAAGGAGGTTATTATGAGCAGTAGTTTAAATGTTCATTTAAATTATCAAGATGTATCTCATCATACTACAAATAGTGAAAACACTACCTGTGACACCATCAAAGTGATATCTTTATTAGAAACAAATATAACAAACCAACGAATAACTATTTATGCAGACCAAAAAGGCTCTGTACACGGTTATTTAGATGGAAAAAAGATTAACCTTACAGGCATTCCTAGAAAAATTGATTTGCAAAAGCACATAATCAAGCAAGCTCGTAATCTGTTAGCTTCTAACGTTTACTTCAAAATTCAACAGAATAATACTATTGACGTTTGTCCAAGATTAAGAGGCGGAATGTATTCTTGTTTCTCAGGAATGTCTGCTTGTGATAATGACTATGACTATGACTCCTACGATACTAGTAATGATAACAGTAGTTCAAGTTCTTATAGACCTTCTTCTCCCCCTTATTCTTCTACTCCTGTGATAAATGCACTTACTCAATTTAAAACAAATACACATACCATCGAAGAGTTAATTTCAAATACCGAAGCCACGATCCAACCAGATAAAGATATTCGCATTTATTGTTTAAGACAAATCCAAGCTAAAATTATTTCCCTTGTAGAAAGTGAAGAAGACAAACAATTAATAAATAAACTTATAATCGCTCTAAAAAATGCGGAAAAAGACAGCTCTGCCCTAGTTAGGAGTACACTAACTAATTTAATGAAAGAACTTTCTCAGAATCTAAATTATTTTCAAATAACAACACATACTCAACAAGAACTAGTCTCAGCCATACAATCTAATACCAATCCAGAAATTCGCAAACTTGCTGCACGTATGTGTTATAAAGAAGCTTTTAAAAATGGCAAAAAAATAGTTCGTTCAATTTTAGATGTATTTCAAGAAGCCAATATCAAAGAAAAAGATCCCGATGTTAGAAGGCCTCTGCAACTATTCATCGAAGATTTAGCAGTGAGATACAGTGCTTTATCTAATTCAGATAGCGAAGTTAATTTAGAAGGTTCATCAACTAGTTCAAATACTAGAAGCCAATATAACCATTATTGTCTTGCGAAAGGCTATTCAGAAACTGTTACTCATCATTTAACACAAGGCATACGTATGATGGATAAAGGGCAGAAAAGGTTCGCTATCAAATGTTTTCAAGCAGCACTTGAAACTATGCCTCAATGCATAGAAGCCCAAGAAAATTTACGTATTTTACAGTCCCGTTAAATTAGTTTAAAATACTTAAAAATATTTTTTAGCTTTAAGCTATTCTAAGCTTAAGGCAATCCATTATACATGTGCTGTATTGTATTTCCTCCTCTAACTAATTCTACCAAATGTATTACCCATTTAATATTGAATTTAATCTGCATTTTAAATAACCAAGGTCTTTTACCCAACAAACGCAATCCTTGACAAGCTTTATCCCGAATGGCCTCATGCTGGGAAGTGGACAATCTTTCTTGATAAATTTGATAAACAAAGTTCTTAGACTGGGAATTCAATCCTGTGACATCCTCTCAGCAATAAATTACCGAGGATTACCGAGAATTATCCTAAAACGCCTACAAAAATTAAAATTAAGATTGACAAAAACGCCTACAAAAATTTAACTGTTTATTGTTTTTTTTTAAAAAAGGTTTAAAGATGTCTTCAGTTATAGCATCTTACCATGTAAATTTTCATCAATATTCGTTTTCTGAAAAAAAATTACAGCAAATTCAAACTTCTTTAGATAAAATTTCTCATTTGCAAAAAGCATTTCTGGCCATATCATTAGAAAAACATTTTCCTCTACCATGGTATAATTTTTGGACCACACATATAGCTGAAGATGTTTTGGCAAAACTTAACAGATCTCAATATTTAAAACCCAAAGAAGCAAACACTTTAAATCCACAAGAATTTTCACAACTAATACAAAAAATACCGCTAGCCAGAAATATTGAAGTTCTAACAATTTTTGAACAACTAGGGGAAATGAACTTGGGCATCTTTAGCCCAACAGAAAAAACCAACTTAACAGACATTTTAATTAGACGTATTATGTTAAGCGACCTGGAAGAAGAAACTTTTTCCGGGATTTATTTATTAAGAAGAATAAGAAAAGATTCTGGCAATGGTTCCATAGAAGGAGATCACAAGCTAGCTGCTATTTTCAAAGACTTTGTACTTTATAGCCATCACTATTATTCACGCCATTTAGCATACGAAGGTTTGCAAGACTTAGGATATAACAAACGAGTAAGACAATTAACAACCCTATTTAAAACAATGGTTATTAATATACCGCCTCTGGTACCTGTCGTGTCTAACTTTATATCAATAAAAATGCAACAAAAACAAAAAAAAGAATAATGACAAGTTTAGATATGTGTATCGTTACAGTTGATCGAACCCCCTTCATTACGAACATTAAAAAATTTCAAACTCTTTGTCCTTTCGATCAACAAATAACTCTTTGCAAATACCAAAAAAAAGCTGGTAATTGGCTGCAAATTGGATCTTTTGCTATTCATATTTATGGTGGGACACCCGATTCCCAAAAACGCTCTCAAGCTTATATTATCTATTCTATTTATAAATTTATTTTCGATAGATATTATCAAAAAAGACTATCTAGCAAAAAGCCTCTGCCAGAAGTTCATTCCAATAATATCCAATTAAAATATAACTATTTTTGCAAATACTGGATGAAAAAACGTCCTAAAGAGCAATTTAAAGACCTATACCAACTATTTTTACACATTAACTATATATCAATACCTATCTTAAATAATCTTGCAGAACAACTGCAGAAAGCAATTTATAAAGAATCTTCATTAAAGATCCAATTATCATCCATGTTTATTTTAAAAGAAATAACAGCTCAATTTAAACTACCTGTTGAACTTCAAATCAAAATAATAAAAATATTACAAAAAATAGCTAAAGAAAAAGCGGACTATCAAGTTAGAGAACTAGCATTAGAAAGCCTTTCTTTTTTAGGACTTTCTTATTGGAAAGAAAAAATTAAAGCTCAAATTATTGTGTATATAAAATATTTATCAGTTTTTTTTAATTTTAAACATTAAGGAGGAAGTATGACAAATCCTGTGCAAAATAATTCTGAAAGTTCCGATGGATTTTTTTTAGAATCTTTAAAATCTTTTCCCCAACAAGCATTTTCGCTTGTAGAAGATGTAGCATTAGCAGCACTATCAAATTCAAATAGTTTTAATGTTTCTTCACAAAATCAAACTCAACTAGCTTTTATGCCTCCTGTGCTAGCAGAACCGCCTACAGCTGTAATTCCTTTTCCTGATACCATGATTCCTCCACCCCCAATGCTGCCTCTTGATCCTATGCCTCCTATAATGCCGCGGTTACCTTCCCCTCCGCACTCTCCGCCGCCTGGATCTGATCATTTCGAACGCCGCCATTCTGAAGATAGAGGAAACTATTTTCTGTAGTGGACCCCAAAAACTGGACAGGTTAGGTTGTTTGCTTCATGCTACTTA
>CAYXMS010000056.1:0-4223 GCA_964466185.1 uncultured bacterium | reverse complement strand
TTAGAAGCCCATGATTTTATGTCTAAAGATCATTTTTCTTGGTAATATCTATTGGCAAGGATTTGAATGTCAATTATTTAAGCAAACTTAGCATAAAATAAATATTTTAAGAGAAGGGGCGTCTTCTCTTAGCTTAGATATTGTAAGACTTGAGAAATCAAGCGAGTATTGTTTGAAGCTAGAATCCAACGTTCTTTAGACGTTGGAGTACGTCAAAAATTACAGGCCTGTTAAAAACTAAAATTAATTAAATTGTTTGATAAATTTGCCCTCTTCATATTGATATACGATCGGTTTTCCTGTAGGAATTTCCAATTTAACAACTTCTTCTTTGGACAATTTATCCAATTTCATCACAATGCCCCTCAAAGAATTTCCATGAGCGGAAATCAATACATTTTTTCCTTCCTGCAAATATGGAACGATCTTTTTTTTGAAATAGGGAAAAGTCCTTCTAGCTGTCATTTTCAGACTTTCCCCATTGGGAGGAGCGGTATCAAAACCCCTTCTCCATTTTTTAAACTGCTCTTCGCCGACTTCTTGTTTAACCTCATCTTTATTACGGCCTTGCAGATCTCCATACATTCTCTCGTTTAAATGCCATGAAGCATAAATAGGCAGAATCTTTTCCCTCTCCATTTTAGGGCTGATAACAGCCCAGGCTTTTTCTTTCCCTTTCTGATGAAGCATTACAGGAGCCTTACCGCTTGAGTGTTTTAAAAGAGCTAAAAACAAAGTCATATGCGCTCGGATCAAGGTAGAAGTAAAAGCCACCTGAATAGGAATATCCTTAATCATTTCCCCTCCTTTAAGCGCTTCTTGAATCCCATTTTCAGAAAGGGGCACGTCTACCCAGCCAGTAAAAACATTAAGCCTGTTCCAAATTGACTCCCCATGACGCATTAAAATTAAAGTAGCCATTTTCCCTACCTTACCTTGTTTAATTTTTCTTTTTTAAAAAAGATTTTTCCCTGTTTTGAAAAAGCTGTAACTTTTTGATTTTTCAAAACCCTGATCCGAAAAGAACCTGTAAAAAGCAGGTCTTTAGCAATAAACTGTGCATTTTCTTCCAAACTAATCTGCACTTTTTCCAAATGAAAAATTCGATTTTTCCAAAAACAGCTTTTTTGCTTGAGCCTTGATTTATCTTTGTCTTTAGTATAAAAATCATAAATTCCCTTATTTTGCACTTTCACATTTTGCAAAATAACAGAAGAATTTTCCAAGTTCTTTCCTTCCACAATCAAAGAACCATCAAGCTGTAAATTTTTTATCTCGACCTCAGCCAGATCTAAAACCAGTTCGGAATTTTTAGCTAATTTTCCTTTTTTAATTTTTTTAGCAATTTCCGAAAAAAGCGGGCCTAAAGCCGGATGCAGCATAATTAAAAAGCTGGGTCCTATTTGCAAATACTGCTTTTCAGAATTAAGCTTGGGCACAACAAATCCTAATTTTTGAAACAGATTCTGCATATTTTTTAAATAATCATAAAAAGCACCTTCCGGAGTTTCTAAAATCCGCTTTTGAGGATCGTATGCTTTTTTTGCAGAAGATAGAGTTTTGATTCTCTCTCCATAAGTAAGATATGTCTTTAATTGGGTTTTCTGTTTTTTTAAAATCGGTCGTTTAAAAACATCAAAAAGCGCATCTGAAATATTCTGCATCATCAGCTCCAGCCGGCCGGAAAAAATTTTCTTTTTAGAAACAATATCTTTGCTCTTAGTTTTCAAATTAATGATTATACCGGGATAAGGCTCTTTTTTAATTGCTTCTTTAACCGCTTTAATCTCAGCAAATAAAATATTGGTATTGGCAGGATATTTGGAATAAAAAGAGCCTTTTTTAATCGGCTCATCTTTTAGCCCCCATTTAGTAAAATCTGTATATTCGACATTAGATAGGTTATATTTATATGTTATCCTGTTCCTATTAGTACTTTTAGATCCAACCTGCGAATACAAACTATTTTGATCCGAATCTTTTAAAATCCTACATTTTAAAACATCTGTGCCTTCCGCCCCAAACACTCTTCTGGGGCAGCCAGCAAAACCAAACTTTTTTTTCTGTTTCACTCCATATCCGATAAAAGCCAAAAGGCCATAATCAAGTCCGGCTACAGGATTATTAATCTGTCTGATTAAAAGGTTTTGTTTTTTTTGCCCTATCAACCAATCAAACACTTTTCCCTGCTCCATCAATTTCCAGATAACGCCATGGCCTCCCGGTTTTAAAAGCGGCTTCATTGGACTTTCCATCACAAAATGCCCTTCTTCAGAAATTACCGGCACAGACATTTGTTTGATTAAGAAAAAAGATTTTTTAGGACGGTTAAAATAGCTGTTTTTAGCTAAAAGATTTAAAATATGCTTATGGTTGTCTTTAGCATCCGAAGTCATTAGAACAATCGGCACTATGATTTTCTTTTTATAAGTTTTATAATATAAAAATTCTCTGGCCTGCAGATCTCTGATCAAACCGGACAACAAAGATTTGCCCATAAAAGGCAAACAAGCAGCCGGCAGTGGTTTTTTATTTTTATCTTTTAAATTTAAACGGTCGCCAGAGCCGCCGATAGGATAAACTTCAGCCAAAAAAGGCAGGCTTTTTAACCCTATTTGAACATATTTTTTAACTTGACTGTTTAATTTTCTAATATCAATAGCAGCCGACTCTAACAGCTGTATTTCCTCAGTTTTCTGCTTATCTAATTGCTGGGCATTTAAATCCGCCCTAGAATTTTTATGCTCTTTCAGCAATTTTAAAAAAGTGTTAAAATACCCTTCTATTCCTCCCAAATCCTGATAAAAATTCTCTGTTTGTAAAAAAATAGAAGCTAAATTTTTAAGCTCTAAAAAAAGGTTTTTTACTTTTTCAAAATCAGCAAAAATCCAGTTGCCTTCATCTAAAAGAATAACTTTCTCTAAAACTTTTTTTTCTTTTCCGGTAAGTTTCAAAAAAGAAGCTTTTAGTTTAGGACGATTTTTAAAAAAATCATTTATTTTATCTTTTTGCATGGATTTTTTAAGATGCATCTTGTTTATTATTTCTATCTATCTTTTTATTAAAATAATCTAAAATTTTGCAAGATGCAATCTTTACTTTAAAAAGCTTCAACCAGGCAATATATCTATTATTTTTCTGCTTCTTAAATGCCTCTTAACCACCTCAACCGGAATCGGCGGAACATAATGCTCAGCTCTGCCTTTCATACCGGCAGAGCAGAAAAGGGCGTTCAAGACAGCCTCTTCTGTAGCTTCAATCGTTGCTTCATATAGCAAATTTAAAATTGTATCATTGACGCTGTTGAGGCTAATTTCTTTAGATTTTTGTTTCTGAGAGCGGGAAATAGGATTGGCTGTACTAAAAGCAAAAGCTATCTCTCCGCTGGTAGTGGCAGAATAAGTTCCTACTCTGCCCAATCCTAGAGCCGCCCGTTTGGCAAGACGGTTAAGCTGAGATGATAAAAGAGGAGCATCCGTTGCTACAATTACAATCACAGAACCATAATTGTATCTGCGTCTTTTTTTATAGGGATAAAGAGGGTCCAAATAGCGGCCTATGACATTGCCGTCTATAGTCAAATTATGCATCTTGCCGAAGTTGGACTCTACCAATACTCCTACAGTATATAAGGATTTGCCTTTTTGAATAATTCTAGAAGAGCTGCCGATGCCTCCTGCAAAATCAAAAGAAATCATGCCGGTGCCGGCCCCTACAGACCCTTGTACTACCGGTCCGCTTTTAGCATTTTTAATAGCTGCTATGGCCTGATCGGCAGTATTAGAAAAAATACGTACGTCATTTAAAAAAGCATCATTGGTCTCGCCAACTAACGGAATAGTTACATCTATTTTAGTACCAAGATTTGGGTTTTTACTCATCATATAATCGACTATTCCGGTATGCACGTGGCCCACCGACATAGTATTGGTAAGCAAAAGCGGAGTTTCCATCCACCCCCATTCTATGGCCTGAGTCAAACCAGACATTTCTCCAATACCATTTAAAACAAAACCGCCGGCTGCCAAATGCTCATTAAATAATTTATCTGGATAAGGAACAATAGCAGTAATTCCAGTTCTTACAGAGCTTTTTTCTTCTGTATTAGGCACTGGAACATTGTCTTCTATATGGGTAACATGCCCTACATGCACTCCTTTCACATCGGTTATGGGCTTGTAGAAACCCCATTTTTTTGATGATTTCGCAGCTTAAAAATCTAT
>CAYXMS010000055.1:0-4550 GCA_964466185.1 uncultured bacterium | reverse complement strand
TGCTTCTTTGGTCTTAGCTTTGAAAAAGATTTTATTGAAACATGTCGTACATGTCTTTAAAATTACTATCCTTTGTTTTGATACAGATCAAACAGCTTGAAAACATTTTCCTGCTTTTGCTTTTCTAAAGTTTTCAGATTTGAAAAATCTAAATCGTTTTTGACCTGCGAAATCAAAAAGCGCATTTCTTCTCCAAAATATATTCCGAAAATAAACTGGCAAATGCATCTGTTAGAGCAAACCTGAAAAAAGGCATTTTGCTCAGGCCGGTAGTTAAAAAAATACAGTTGCGCACCCCGAAAGGTATCAGCCTGCCTGCAAAAAAGGTCAAAAAACCGTACTTTTCCAGAAAATGCTCTATTTTTGTAAGCCGCTTTTGCGTCATGTTTTTTCTAAACCATTTATATTTCCAAAGCTTCGGCCCCAGAGTACGCCCCAAAACATATGAGATAACATCGGATAAAAAACAGCCGGCAAAAAGCCAGAAATAGATCTTTGCCACATTTGCAGGAACAACAATGGAGGCTATCAAGGCGCCGCCGACAATCAGCAGGTCTTCGGAAAAAGGAACATTTAGCCCGGCTAAAAGCAGAGCTGTAAAAATTAAAAAATGGGCATACGCAGCATGTTTGAAAAGATAGATAAGTAAAAGCGTTGTCATATTGCTACCGCAAGTTGGACGGGAAAACCTATATTATATAGGGTTGGTTATTTTAAATATACGGATATTGCTGCCGCAAAGGCGGTTGTAAACTTATTTTTTTATTCAGAAAATACCGGCAAAACCAGCTTCTTTAGCGGCTTTGCGGGGGAGTAAGGTTCATAAACAGCATCGCAATCAATACAGCCATAAATAAAGGCATTCCCACTAGAATTGATATTCCCGGAGGTAATAAGAGGATAGATGTCACTATACAGGCAGCCAAGCCCAATACACCCAATAAATTCAATATTAGTAATATTGTCCTGCGTATTTGCTGAAGCCTGTTTTTTATTTTGTCAAAATTAGCTTTAACTTGTTGAGAGTTAATGGCATTTTCGGGCAGCTGTTGGTCTTTTATATAGTTTAGCTTTGGTATTAGTTCAATAATTTCTTTTTCGGATAAGAGTAAATCTTTTTGACAATAACGTAAAATATAGTCTGCTGATACTGGCAGCTTAAGCTGTTCGCATATTTGTGCCAATTCCCGTTTTTTTTGCGCTTTTAGTTTTTTAAGCTGTATTGATCCTCTTTCTTTTTCAGGGGTTTGGTTTAAAGCTTTGAGAATTTTAAGCGCAAATAAATCTTTATAACATTGCGGAGAGGACCAATTTTCAAATTCTTTTTTAAAAGCAAGGTCAGCCGTTAACATGTCGAGCTTTGATTTTTGCAAAATTATGGCCATGATTTCAGCAGGCAGGTCATTGATTCTTGTTGCTTCAGCAGCTTTGCCGGGGATAGAAAGAGATTTGCTTTGGCTGATATTGCTTACAGATGAGGACATAAAGCCTTGTTTTTGTTAAAGATAAACTTAGTTTAATTAAGTTAATTAATAGTATATATATTAACATATTTTTATATTAAAAAAAAGTTTTTTTTAATATTTATTTATATTTTTTAATGTCAATAATTTTTTTACATGAACCTATCTCAGTAGATTCTTTTTTTGATATGCTTTCTGCTTTTTATTCAAATTCGGAGCTAAGTAGATGTCTTCCAAACACTTTAAATTACTATCCGATTCTCAATGGAAAATAATTTTTTCCTTAATGAATTGGAAACCGCCTCTTCAAAGAGGAACTCCAAGGTAGTGTAACATTTTGTCTGTAAATTCAGGATTATATCTTCCAAAGATCGAAAATAATAAACAAAATTTGAAAAACTTGTTATTTTTCTTCTAAAATACTAATTTTATTGGTATATAGGAAGTAAAACAACAAGTAAATGATGAAGCTAGAGTTATTTTTTGCTACTCATCCCATTTTCACAATGAAGGATTTGAAGGGTTTTCTTGGGGTAACTAAGCCTACCTCAACCGTTGCCAATTTGCTTCAATATCATAAAAAAAATGGCCATATTTTATTAATTCGTCGAGGAATGTATGCGGTAATTCCGAAAGATGTGCAAGGAACGTTGATTGTAGATCCTTATCTTGTAGCAAGTAAATTAAAGGATGATAGCGTACTTGCTTATCAAACCGCTTTAGCTTTGCATGGAAAAAGTTATACGATAGTTAATCATTTTTACTATTTAACAGCTGCTAGACCAAAAGAAAATTTTGAGTTTCAAGGAAATGTTTATCAAGCTGTTTCTATTCCATCTAATTCGAAAAAGTCAAATATCGGAATTGATCAAATCAATCGAATGGGTTTGAATATTTTCCTAACTTCTTTGGAAAGAACTTTTGTCGATATTTTAGATAGACCTTATCTTTGTTTATCATGGGAAGAAATTTCCAGATCCATAGAAAATATAGAATTTTTGGATTTTGAAGCTGTTTTAGAATATACCTTTTTTATTGATAAACGGACAACTGCTGCAATTGTGGGTTTTTTTTTAGAGATGAACCGAGAGAAATGGATGATCTCTTCAAAGCTCTTGGAAAATTTAAAAAAGCTTCGTCCTAACAAACCTTTTTATTTAAAACGATCTTTGAAGGGGCCTCAAAAATTCATTTCTTCTTGGAATTTGATTGTCCCTCAAGTAATTCTAGAAAAAAGCTGGAAAGAGCCTCATGAAGACATCTAAGCAAGAATTATTAAGAGCGTCTCAAATTGGAAAATTTCATCCTGAAATTTTAGAAAAGGTTTGGTGGTTGTTTGAGATTTTAGAAGAAATTAGCAAGCATCCATTTTTGCAAAATCGTATCGCATTGAAAGGGGGAACGGCTCTCAACTTATTTTATTTTAATGTTCCTCGTCTTTCTGTCGATATCGATTTGAATTATGTTGGATCTACAGAACGAAGCAAGATGCTTTTAGAAAGGCCTATGCTAGAAAAAGCGTTGGGATCCGTATTTTCAAAAATAGGAATTGTTACTCGTCGTATTCCGCAAAAACATGCGGGAGGGAAATGGCAATTAAAATACCCGTCTCATTTGAGTGGACAAGGAAATTTAGAAGTTGATCTTAACTATATGTTTCGTCTGCCTATTTATGATCTTGAAAGAAAAGCTTCTTGGTCGGTCGGAGGCCACAAAGCTAAAAATGTCCTTCTTGTGAATTATAAAGAAATTGTGGCTGGAAAATTGACGGCATTATTAGCAAGACAAACCTCTAGAGATCTTTTTGATGCATATAACTTATTAATGGACGAAAACTTAAATTACAATCAATTACGTCTTCTCCTCTGCGTATATGGTGCTATGAGTTCTATTGATTTTAGAACAATATCTTCAGACAACATTGCTTTTGAAAGAAAAGAATTATCTCAAAAATTAATTTCAGTTTTAAGGATTGATCAGCAACAATGGAAAAATAATGCAGCTTCTTTTGTTGAGAAATGCAGAGAAAAGCTCGGAAATATTCTTCCTTTTGTAAATCAAGAGCGAAAATTTTTAGATCTTATATACGATGAAGGGAGGATTGAGGCATTTCTTTTGACCCAGGATTCTAATCTTATTGAAAG
This sequence comes from uncultured bacterium, assembly GCA_964466185.1. Lineage (GTDB taxonomy): Bacteria > Chlamydiota > Chlamydiia > Chlamydiales > SM23-39 > CAZTYI01. The sequence goes on along the minus strand of CAYXMS010000055.1, from coordinate 943 downwards.
AATTCAAAACCAACCTCTTCTAAAATGGAAAAGTCTTCTTTCTTTGAAAAATCAGCCCGTTTAATGGTTTTTTGCTTTTTAGAAAATTACGCAAATTTTATGCAATCGGGGACGAAAATCTGGAATAAAAGAGCATAATCCAGCATAATAGCATTACTTTTAAGTAACTGATTTTATTACTGCTATGTGCTTTGGTTTATTCTTTTCTATACTATGCTCTAGATGGCTTTTGAACCTTTTGCACCCTATTAGAGTTATGTTTTTGAAAAACTAGTGAGAGATAAACAAATGAAAGACTATACTGTTCCTATTGCATTGCAGTCGATACTTCAAAATAGGGTGAATGCTTTTTGCAATCAGAGGCTTTTAAAATATCATTATTGTGCAGATGCTAGAGGCAAATTCATTTATCTGTTTAGGTTGATACCCGCTGGGATTCAAAGACTGGGTCGATTGACATATCTTGGTAATCTAGAAAACATGGAATTTACTATCTTTAATGATCTTGCTGAAAAATATGATCCGAAAAAAAGACTTTTTCCTGGGTCATTATATCTGGATGGAACGATTGAAGGAGCTTTGAAAGCAGTAGTTGAAGCTTATCCTTAAATGGGACACTGGCGGGACAGTAATAACTTAAAACAAGCAAACCTTCTCAACCCTTAATAATAAATATTTTAATCTAAGCGCATGGTATTTAGATTGATAAGTGTTGAAGTGTGCTGTTATAGATTGTATTCCGACTGACTGTAAATCCCTCGACTTCGGTCTCCGCCCGTTCGAGTCCAACCTCCCCCATTGATAAACTTGGTCAAAGCCTATCAGAATCTGATAGGCTTTTTTCATAATCCGAGCAAAGAATAGAAGTAAAAAAAAATCAAATAAAACAAGCGCAAGCTCGTTTGATTTATGATTAACGAGCGTAAATCGTATGTCTTGCGCT
>CAYXMS010000054.1:0-4612 GCA_964466185.1 uncultured bacterium | reverse complement strand
TTTGAAAAAGATTTTATTGAAACATGTCGTACATGTCTTTAAAATTACTATCCTTCAGCAACTTTTACTTCAAGACCTTCTATTTGGGAACAAACCTTTATATATATGACAAAGAAAGAAGGTTTATTTTCTATAAAGCTGGAGCTAAAGGCGTTAGGAAAGCATTGCAAGAGTTCTTACCGAAGGCCAGGCTTGGGTCTTTTTAAATTAGTTCATTTTAGGAGAGGTAATTGGCTTATTAAATAAAATGAATTTTATCTACAAGCGATAGAAAAAAATCTTTCGACCAGATTTCTAAGTCTTTTGTATTTTTGATAAAAGGATAAATATCTTTTTTAGCCGCTTCTATATCTAAGTTTTTAATTTTTTCGATTAGTTCTTTTCTAATAAATTCATTAGTGATGTCTTTGATGGCGTACAACGGATGGGTTTGATGAATTCTATAAGCTAAATGGTTTAAATTAAGAAAAGTCTTATTTTTTAAAAACCAAATAAAGTCATACCAGTCTCTTCCTTTTATTCTGGTTTTCCAAGTGCGATATAAAAGGGCATGTACTTTGCCAGCAAACAAATCGGGTTTTGCATAGGCTTTGATTGCATAGGCTGTGGGCTGCAGTAAATAATGCAGCTCAGTGTTAAAGTTCATTGGGGGATTGGTGTCTATTTCAATTTTTATCTTAATTTGCTCTGTAAGATGACATTTTTTCTTTTCTTTTTCGGGAATGTCGATTTGAAGATAATGATAATAGGTATTGGCTTTTAAAAAAGCAGATTGAATAAAAGAGTCTTTTGTTTTGATTTTTTTCAAAAAACTTACTTGAAAACCAAAGCTAGAAAGTTCAGTTTCTATAGCTTTTTCATAAACGCCAATATCAAAGTTTTTTGTCGGTTTCAGTAAAGAAAAATCCAAATCTTCGCTAAAACGGTCTAATCCATATAGAATTCTCAGAGCTGTTCCTCCGTAAAAAGCTCCTTTTTCAAAAAATTTGGCTCTCCACAAACCTAAAAGAGCAAGCTCTTGAATGATTTCTTTTAAAGCATTTTTATAATCGTCATGAGTTTGAGGATTATATTTGTTTAGCATTTGCATGATAGATTCATTCATGTTTTGAACTCCAGTAGGCAAAGATAAAGAAGCGAGACATTTTTATTTTTATAAATTGTAGAAATTTCTTTCATTTTTTTTAAATCGAACTTTTGAAAATCCTCTTTTTCAATGCGAAGATTTTCGAGTAAATATTTTTGAATTTCTTCAGAATTATTAAAAATAGATTGTTTGGCAATAAGATCAGAAAGCGCTTTTTCTGGAGAGGCTATTAAAAAGCTTGTATCTTCGATATTTTCTAATACTACCCCTATAGGGTACTTTTTTAAAGCCAATGGATAATAAATAAAATAGCCAAGCGGAGTTTTGTATTCTTTTTTTCGTTTGCAGCAAATGCTGGTAACTGCTTCTACTTTTTCAGGAATTAAATTATAATATGACAGGGCATATTCAAGCGAAATATAGGAAGGCCCCCATAGCAAATTAGCTAATATTTCTTTTTGAATTAAGCCCTTTCTATAATTTTCGCCTAAAACATAAAGTCCCTTTTTGATTTGTACAATTTCTTTGGATTTAAGCAGGCGGGATATTTTGTCTCTTGGTTTTTTATAGTCGCAAAGAAGTTCCATTAATTGTTGGTAGGAAAAAATGTTTCTAGAAATTTTGGTTAAAATATTGTTTTTCATATCCTTTGCTCCTATGTCCATAATTATAGGACATATTGGTTAATATTATCAAATATAATGTTTGAAAGTCCATATAAAATGGACATGGTAGCATATTTATTTAACGCAAGTTATTTGTTTCTAATGCTATAAGTAAAATAAGTGAAAAAACATTAATAAACCGGCCAACTATTGGCCAACTATTGATCGGTAGAGTGGAATCTAGTTTGTCGCAATTTTTATAATCAATAGCTTAAAGGCCGCCGGTGCGTCGGTCTAAAGCCTGGGGAGCTGCCGGGGTTGCTCGGAGCCACGAACCAGGAATCCTTCGCCTTTAGGCGAGGGAGGTTCAATCTCCTGTAGTTTATCCGATGGTGTATTGCAATTATTGCCAAGAGTGGACAGTTCTTAATTGGAGAGGCAATTGTGTGAAATGTGGTAGAAATCCTGAATCAGGAAACTAGCTGAAATATGATTTTTTCTCACTTCATTCTTTGAACCGAAGAATTTAATTTCTTATTCTTGTTGTTAATATTAAAACATGGTAAAAAATTTTACCAACATAATTTGAAAAGAGGTGTTTTATGACATTAACAGTTGGTCAAGATTCTTTTATGCAGCTAATGACCAGTTCTTTGGTTACAGATCTAAAAAGAGTGCAAATTCCTGAAGACGAAATTAAAGAAGCTGGAGAATTTTTAAAAATAACTATAGTAGAATTATCAGGAAGACAAAAAGATAAAATGGATCAAAATCAATGTCTTGTAGTAGCTGCAACTGTTAGAGATCTTGCTATAAAAAGAATGTTTAAAGAAGGATGCCCTAAAAATGTTAAAATAGATCTTTATCAACAAAAAGACACATCCTGGCTTGAATCTATTGGTAAAGGTTTGATTGGCGGAGGATCAGCTGTAGGAGGCGGGATGTTTGTAATAGCATTCCCACATGCTAGCGCAGCTTTGGGTATCAGTTTTGTTGGGTATAAAGCCATTCGTTGGTTGTGGGGATAATTATGGTGGTAGTATCAGAATTAGTTATAAGAAGGGATAATAATTTAATATTTAGACAAGATTGTTTAGATGTTTTGAATAAATTAGAGCAAAGAATTTCCGCCTGTTTTCGAAGGATCACAAGCTATAATTTTTATACGAAATATTTAGTCGAAATAGAAGAAGAATTTGTTAAAATTTCAACTATGCTATATGTAATTGATGAAATGGTTTTGAATAATAAAAGAGGGCTTTCGGAAAACGCAGACATATTATTATATTCTCAGTCATTAACAGGTCGATTGGAAAAGTTAAAAACTGAAGTAAAAACTTCTGGTTTTGTAAAGTCTCACAATACATCTTTTATTAAAAAAGTTTTACCTATTGTAGTTGGAGGGATTTTGTTTGTTTTTTTTTTATTCATTTTTCTCTAAACAAAAACAAAAAGTAAATTTTTAAGGAGAAAATATGAGTGTTCAACATATTCATTCTTTTCAGCCGATTGTTGATTGGCAAGATTTGCAATTAGAATTTCTTTCTATTAATTATCGAATAGAGGAGTTGGCTAAATTAGCTTTAAAAAAAAGAGCTAGGATTTTTTGTGCAGATCAATTTGTTAATGCTAGCGATGATTTGGAATTTTTAATTATGGAAAAAGAAAATCAAATTAATACAAAATTTAAAGACTTAGATGAAAGAGCAAAAGTCTTAAGTGTATTAGATCGAATGCATCATAAAATAGAAAATCTCAAACATGGAATTATTTTAGAGGCGGGAACGGATTTAGAAGATATTGCTTTTGTCATTAATAGTTTTTTCATTGGAATGATTATGGGATATGTTGAAGAGCAGTTGATAAGTTATATTAAACGTAAAAATATGCCTGTTGTACAAGATAAGGAAAAGGCTATTAAAGAGGCTAATGAAGCTTTTAAAGAAGCAAGAGAAAAATTAATTCAGCAAAAAGGTTCGGAAGATGTATCCCTTGAAGAGATTGCTGAGGAAGCAAATAAAATTTTACAACAAAATCAATCTTCTTATTCTTTTGTTTTATGTAAATCTAAAAAAAGAAAAATAAAGAAACAAGATGTGATAAATCAAAGTCAGGTTGTAAATTCATTAGAACAGCAAGTCAAAATAGCTGAGGAAGAAGTTAAAGAAGCTATGAAAAAAACAGGTGAGGCTTGGAAAGAAGTTTATGATCATGTAGGCATAGGAATCGGATTGGATGGTCATATAGGAATAAAAGTTAATGTAAGTGATTTTCCTAAATTAGCAAAAGCAAAATCCCATGAAAGTCAATGTGTTGCTCAAAGAAATAATTTGCAATTACAATGGGGGCAAGAACAAATTAAATATAATGATTTGTGTAGAGCTTTTGAACGACAAGGTAAACCTGGTTTTTGGACAAAGTTTGGAAGTTTTTGTGTACATATAGGCCAGGGCTTTATAAGTGCTGGATTTGGTATTGATTTCTAACTTGTAAAAGTTTTTTTGAATAATTCAAGTAGATTGAATAAAATTATATATAATAAAGTTATACTAAAGATTTTAGACCATTTAAAAACATGCATTTTTGGATTCCATAAATAAAAAACCATAAAAGTAAAAAAACCATAAAATATAGCTGGATAAAATATTGAAATTAGCAGTTTAAAAGGAACTCTTATTACGATATAAAAAATTTCCCAAAACTCTTTAGGGTTTAAGATTAAACCTATAGAAATACTTAGAACGATTACTCCTAATACCCAATATTTTGCTTTGTTATAGACATCTATCCAAAATTTAATATCCATTTTTTCTCTTTTGTTAAATATTAAATATGAACATTACAACAGTTTTTAATTTTTTTCATCAAGGATAGTAATTTTAACGACATGTACGACATGTTTCAATAAAATCTTTTTCAA
>CAYXMS010000053.1:0-5004 GCA_964466185.1 uncultured bacterium | reverse complement strand
TTTTCCCTTGTGCCTCACGGCTCAAGCCTCTCCCTTTAGGGAGGGGTGATTGACGTATTTTCTAAAAATTTATATTTTTAAAAAATCAAGAAATATAAGGCTTTAAGATAAAAAATAAAATAAAAATATTAAATTATTAAGATGGATAAGGACAGACAGATTTAAAAAATACGGGCTTTAATACTTTTAAGGCCCCTGCCTACTATAGTAATTTTAATCGAGGTTGTTAGAAAGAGTTTTAAAACAGAGCACTATTTTAGAATTTCCTCTTTTTTTTGATCAAAAGCATGCTTTTTAGCTCAAAACAGAGACTGAGCATCATGTGTTATAACTTTACGAGAAATTTTAAATATGTATTATGAAATTTAAGGGCTAAGTGTTTATGAGTGTAATTACCACCTCTTTTTTTGATCTTTATAAGATTGGTCCTGGGCCATCTAGTTCGCATACTTATGGAGCTATGAAAGCGGCCTGTCGTTTTTTAAAAGAAATGGAAAATTTATCAGATGAAGAACTGTCTAAAGCCACCCATATAGAAATTTTTCTCTACGGCTCTTTAAGTGCCACAGGTAGAGGCCATGGAACAGACCGTTCTATTGTAGCTGGCCTTTTAGGCTGGCAGCCGGAAACTTGTAAAGCAGAAGACGTTTTGAAAATTTTTGCTTCCCCTAATGAAATTTATCAAATTAAAATTAAAGACCATTATTTTCCGTTTCAGAGCAAAAATATTATCTTTAGCGACATTCACCATTTCTTTCCCTATTCCAATACAGTAATTATGAAGCTAAAAGTTAAAAATACTACTATTCTAGAAAAAGAATACTATTCTTTAGGCGGAGGGTTTGTGCATTGTAAAAACGAAGAAATAAAAAAGCCCCCCTCTCCCCCGTTTCCTTATTCTAATATTCGAGAGCTGAAAAAAACACTGGCTTTTAGCGGTCTGACCTTGCCGGAGCTTTTGCTGCAAAATGAAATGACAACTACTAACAAATCTCGCGATGAGATCCTGCATAAACTGCAAAAAGTCTACGAGGTTATGGAAAAAGCTGTAGATAAAGGGATTTTTAATCACGGTATCTTGCCAGGGCCGATTAAATTGAAAAGAAAAGGCGCAGAGCTTTTTCATAAGGCTCAAATTTCTAAAATGGAAGGAGCTGACAGATTTTTAGTGTATGCCGATGCTTTTGCTATTGCAGCATCTGAGGAAAATGCTGCCGGACATACAGTAGTTACCGCCCCGACTTCCGGATCTTCCGGTATTTTACCCGCTGTAATCTATCTTTTACGCCATTATTTCAACAAGCCTCAAGAAAAACTCTTGGAAGGATTAATGGTAGCAGCAGCTATTGGCTTTATCGTACATAATAATGCCAGTATTTCCGGAGCAGAAGTCGGCTGTCAGGGAGAAGTTGGAGTAGCCTCTTCCATGGCGGCAGCTTTATCTGCGCATATACATGACTGTTCTATTGATGTTATTGACGAAGCTGCAGAAATCGCTTTAGAGCATAGTCTGGGACTGACTTGTGATCCAATTGGCGGATATGTGCAAATCCCCTGTATTGAACGCAATGCTTTCGGCGCTGTCGGCGGCTACAATGCTTATTTAATAGCCAGCTCCAGCGATCCTAAAAAACAGCGCTTGGGATTCGATGAAATAGTTCGCGTTATGTATGAAACAGGCAAAGACATGTGCGATAAGTACAAAGAAACATCCACAGGCGGGCTTTCTACCTGTCAGATTTTCTGCTAGTAAATCTTTAATATAAAGCTTTTAAATGAGAGATTAATTTATCAAAAGGAACTTCTTCACCAGTTCTTTTATGCATATTTTTGACTTGCGCCTTTTTCCGCTTGAGCTCATTTTCGCCAATAATAATTGCATATGAAGCTTGTAAATTATTGGCCATTTTAAGAGCTTTGTCTATTTTTCTAGAGCTTAGATTAATATCTGCAGGAATTTTTTCCTTTCTTAGCTTTGTCGCTAAAATAAAAGCTTCTTTCTTGGCCTTTTCACCCAGCGGCACAAAATAGGCAAAACTTAAAGCTTTTTTAGGCGGGGCAATTTTTTGCTGAATCAAAGTCTGAATAATTCTTTCAATGCCTGCACCAAATCCGACACCTGCCAAGTCCGGCCCGTCCAGTTCTTTGAGCATACCGTCGTAGCGACCGCCTCCGCCTAAAGAGTTTTGAGCTATGCCCAGGGTACTGACAACTTCAAATACAGTATGATTATAATAATCTAAGCCTCTAACCAGTTTGTCATCAATTTGATAAGAAATTTTCAGCTCTTTTAATAATTTTAAAACATTTTCAAACTGATCAGCTGCTTGTTTAGTTAAAAAATCTTGTATTTTAGGAGCATTTTTAATTAGTTCTTTATCTTTTTTGTCTTTGGAATCCAAAATTCTTAAAGGATTATTTTTAAAACGCAGCTGGCTTTCTTTGGAAAGCAGATCAAATGAAGGCTTTAAAAATTTTTGAATTTCAACCTTATATTTCAGTCTGGTTTTTTGATCGCCTACCGTATTGATACGAACAGCAAAATCTTTTAAGCCAATTCTGTGCAGAAACTCGCATAAAAGATCTATCGTCTCTACATCTTGCTCATATGAGCAAGGCCCGATTGTTTCAATGCCGATTTGATGATGCTGCCGGTATCTGCCGGCCTGCGGCCGGTCATAGCGGAACATGGGTCCGATATAATAAAATTTAAATGGCATGGAAACCATATTCAGGCGGTTTTCAATAAAAGCCCTCAATAAACTGGCCGTTCCCTCAGGCCTCAAGACTAAATCCCTTTCAGCTTTGTCTTTAAAATGATACATTTCCTTTTTTACGACTAAATCAGAGGCTTTTCCTGCCCCTCTAATAAAAAGCTCCAGGCTTTCAAAAATTGGCGTTCTAAGCTCTTTAAAACCATAATCTGAACATGTTTTGCGAAAGGTTTTTTCTATATATTGCCAGTAACTTGTCAACTGCCAGTCTTCTTTGGCACCGAAAGGCACAACATCAAAAAGTCCTTTGGGAATTTGAAAGGGCATATTTTTTCCTTCAAAAAATCTGCAAATGCACAGTTAAATTTTTACACTGTTACTTATGCTTGAACCTCCCTCGCCTAAAGGCAAAGAATTCCTGGTTCCCAGCTCCGAGCAACCCCGGCAGCTCCCCATGCTTATCGACGCACCGGCGGCCTTATTTTTTTAACACTTTCTGGCATTGGTAGAGGCACTTGCATTTATACTAGCTTAAAGCTAGCAGAGGCTTTGTACTCACCCAGTGGATGTGCCACCAATCCTTAATAGGATTCTGAAGTTAAAAGTTTAACTTTTGTTAATTTTTAATGGAAGAAATATTTTACACCTTGTATCTCAGTCTTAAAGAACTGGATTTTACGGTGTGTTAATGATAAAAAAATAAATGATTGAAAAGCAGAAAAACTTTTTAAATTATAAAAACCTGAAAAATAAAAAAGCATCCTCATTTAATGAGGATGCTTTAAAAAAACTTCCCTAGTTAAAAATTTGCTCTAAAAATTGTATTTCTTCTCTTTAAGAAATAAAATTAGAAGCAAAATCCATAACTAAGAGTTGTAAAAGGGAAATAAATTGCCTTGTCATGATGAGAATCCGGCGCAATAGTAGGCCAGTTAACCTTCAGCTGAACAAAGCGGGTATCTTTGGTTTTGGTTTGAAATTGTCTGCCTAAAACAAACTCGGGACCAAAGGCAAAATAAGATTTATGGTGACTTCTGAAAAAACCACTGCCTCCAAGACCTGCACCTACATAGAACTGAGATTCTAAATTAGGTTTTGAATAGTAATGATAAAGCACATCAGCGTTTACTTGAGTAATAGCAATCACAGTAGCTAATTTTAAAGAAACATCAAAACCATGATTGTTGGTCTGATTGCGTACGCCAAAAGAAAAAGCCGGTAAGAAAATCGGCATAGGCCCCATACCTATTTCAAAATAGCTAAAAGAAGAAGTTAGTTTCCCCTCTTCATCTTGAGGCCTGTTTTTTTCTTTTAGTAAAGCAGGTTTGGAAGAAGTTTTTTCTTCTAAAACTTTTTCCGAATCTTTTTGGTTAATATTAAAAATAATGTTGTAAGGAAAAGAATTTTTATCTTTTTGATCATTTTCTGCTGTTTGAGAATCTTGTTTAATATCTGCAGTTTCTTTTTGAACTGTTAGCCAAGAAGCGTCTTTTTCATTTTCAGATTTAGCAAAAGCGCCAGGTACAAAAATCAATTGGCAGCTCAAAAGACTTGAGATTCCAAAGATCGTTATTTTTTTAAACATAACTATTCTCCTTTTGGTTACTTAAAAAACTTAAAACAAAGAATAATTAGATTTTAAAGTTAATTGCAATGTTAAATAAAAAGTTAACATGTTAATAATTATTTTAATTAAAAATATAACTTTAATTTTACGGAAATATTCAAAAACTTAAACATATTAAATGTAAAAAAAAATAGTAGCAGTTAGATTTAAACCAACAACACGTAGATTATGATTCCGAAGACAACTATGAACCCAGGCTAAAAAACTATAAAAAAATATAAAATTCCGTATTTTTCTGAAATCAACTCTTGGAACACCTCTTACCGGAAAAGGTTTCCAGTCCATTAAATTATTTATGTTTTGCCATTATTTATTGGAAAAACCTTTTTCATAGCTACCTTACTAAAAAAAAAGCAATTATGGTATCATAATTCAAATATTTTTTAATAGTTTATTAGGATAGGTTCATAACATTTTAATTTAGTTTTTTTTGCTTTAATTTTATTAATATTGTAAAATTTATCTGTTCTAAAATTTATAATAATAAAAATAGTTAGATTTATGAGTTTTCAAAAAAAAATACAAGAGCCATATTATTATCATATTAAATATGAACACGATACAAATAATTCTTTTTTAATTATTCAAAAAATAAAATATAACCTTTAAAAAAAATAATCCTATGAGTTCACCATTAAGCAATTTAATTAATATAAAACAAGT
>CAYXMS010000052.1:0-5087 GCA_964466185.1 uncultured bacterium | reverse complement strand
GCTTTTCGGGCTTCGCCCGATTTGAGGTCTTTTTTTCGCCAGTTTTATTTTTTGTGCCAACGAAGTTGGCGCGCCACTTTCAATCGTTATCTTAGCCCAAGTCAGCAAATTGTCGATTTGGATAAGGTTAATCTAAATCACCTTTGTCTTTTTTATCAAAATTGTCCAAAAATAAATCAATCGTTTCTTTATTGCTATTATACTCTTTGGAATTTTGATTTTTTATTTCTTCTAGTTTCGTTTTTATTTGCTCCAAGTCAAGAAAATCAGCCAAGCTTTTGTAATTAAACTTTTTTATAACTCTTACTCCATAATCGCCAATTGTTTGACTTCTGCTTTCCGAGACAAATTTCGCTACAAAAGACAATAATTTTTGATTGTCTTTTTCTACTTTTTGTATAAATTTCTTCCATTTGTCTTCCTTATCCCATTCTTTCCAGCGGTACAAAATATAAAGCAAGTTTTTATGTTTTAGTAAATCTTCAATATTTGTTACATTTATTTTTTCAAGGCATAATTTTTGCAATTCTTCAATCTTGTCTTCTGGCACAATAAATTCATTCGAATCTTTACCTTTTTCCTTTCTTGAAGACTCCAGTGAAATTTTTTGGATTGGACCAAATAATCCTTTTGAAGGCGGAATAGTCTCTTTTAACACCTCAAAATTTTTATTTTTATCCGTTTCTCTTTTAAGCAATTGATAAATAATTCTCATCAAATCCATATCAACACCAAAGTCCCACATACCAACCTTTTCTTCGGGTAAATCATCAGAAATATTGAAAAGTGCTTTGACAACATTTTTCGCATTATCTTGAGAAATGCGACTTTGGTCGCTTGTAAAATCTTGAATTCTTTGCAAAACTTTCCTGATTTTTTTCTTCTCAACATATTCTCTAAGTATTTGCTCAAGGTTTTTTGCGGAATCTGTTTTATTTAAAATTTCTTCAATTTCAAATTGGCTCAATTCATCTTCGTCTCCACCAGGTATCAACGTAAAGTAGCTATCAAAATTATTTGTAGCGCATATCCTTAAATTATTGCTCCAACTTGATTGCCATTCGTGCCCGTGCGTTGAGTAACCATATTGGAATAAACCGTCAACTTGAGGAAACAATCTTTTTAACAGCTCAAGTACAGATTCTTTTGCTCCGTCTGATAATTCATTCAACGCTTTTTCAATCTCTTCTTTTCTTGGATTATTATCTCTTGAACTCCTGTCATTTCTATCTGTTGAGGTGAACAGCGAATTTTTATCACGCATGAATGAGTAAAAATCCGGCGCAAAAACTCTAATTGCTTCAATGGCAATGAAATCAATTGGATTTACTTCCATTACTTTACCTTGATACATCTGTGAAATATTAAATTCGAGACTGCTCGCAAATCTTTTAACATCTCTGATATTCTTAAAAAAATCTTTAAACCCAGAATGATAAACATTTGCCCAATACGGATCATCTTGACCAAAATATTTTTGCGCTGAATCTGGCAAGACACTCAAAATCCGGTCTAACTCTTTGAAAAGAAATGTGGAAATTTTAGAAGGTTTTGCAAAAGGAACATCAAAATTAACCTGCACAATTTTATTCAAATAATCTTTTCCCGAAACGCCAACTTGTTCCTCAAGATTCTTTTCAACAATTTTTCTATCAAAAGCCAAAAGATAAATTGTATTTGGGAAATCGGCATTTACACGAATAAGCCTAAAAATCTGTCTAATTTCTGATTGATTTAATCTGTCAATGTCATCAATCACAACCACAAGTTTTTTCTGCCTATCAATGAGCTCCTTTTTAATTTCTCGTTTAATTTCAGATACAGATTTTGAATAGTATTCAGCTTTCTTTTCAAAGTAGTTCGCTAATTTCCCTAAATATCCTTTGAAAAACTCCAACAATACAAAAAGAAAACCGCCAACCAAAAGGACATTTTGAATCCAGTTGCTTGGAATGTTCAGCCAGTTAATAACTTGGCTTGAAGAAATACCTATTAGACCCAATATGAGTAATGTTTTTGATGATAAGCCAGCGAGCAAGTTTTCTTCTGGCGTTAGACTGAGCAGGCTTGCATAAAATTTTAGCTTTTTGGCAATCTTTTTATCTTTCTCAGTATCATTTCTAACTTCCAGTTCTTTTGCGATCTCATTGAAAAAATGTTCTCCCAAACTGTTTTCTTCGGAAAAAATCCAAGGATTAAATTCTATGATCGTGGGCTTATTCTCATGTTCACTCTTTTTAATGTTCTCACTGGCCAAATTTATTACGGAAGATTTACCCGAACCCCACTCGCCATAAATTGCTATAACGAGACTTTCTTTTTCTTTCCAATCCAAAAAGGCTTTCCCAAGGTGCTGAGAAAATCTTTTTCTGCCTAGAAAATCATCTTTTTCAGTTTCAATTGGTTTATCGTAAATAAACATAAAATTCTAATGGTTGTCGATCTGGTAAATTTCTTTGAAAAGCTCGTTTATCTTTTTCGTATTTTCCGAAATAGCATTCTCATCAGACAATATCTTTTTCACAAGTCGATTGATTGTATTGAAATACTTTTCATCTATGATAATCGGCAATTTTTTCAGGTAGTTTGCTGAATTATTTGCAGTGTGATTTATCACTTTCAGAATACTATTGCAAATGTCAGAGTTTAAGAAAGCTAATATGTAATACAGATGTTTCTCATCTTTCGGGAAAATGCCGACTATTGATTGATCAAATAATCTTTTTTCCAACAAAAAGGCTTTTAGCTTACTGCTTTTAACCATTGGTACCCCAATACCTTCCTTGAAATAATATTGGGAATTTTGGAATCTTGCCTTTTTGTCTGTACGATAGAAATTTACGGTCTCCTTGTCCCAAAGAGCAAACCAGTCCATTTCTCTGAGAAAAGCACCATTACCGCCTTTTATGAGGGGAATGTATTTTTTCTTGCCAGTTAGTCCATTTATCAGATCTGATTTTCGCAAATAATCAAAATCCACTTCTTCTTGGTCTATCGGGGTATAATTTTTTGTATTTTTAATGTTTAAGCTAAGTGGCTTATAGAATTTCTGATTATTTCCCGAACAAAAACCAGTTACGCAATGCGCAACATCTCCGAGGGTTGTCTCGCACTCATTTATAAGCTTCCTAATTTTTGTATTCCCACCAATAAAGAAAGAATGGTCAATTGATTTGATTATTTTTTCCTGTTCAATTTCCTCATAATTATCAGAGACGCTATATTGACGATTTGAGATTTTATATAAGTTTTTAATATCGGTTTTAACTTGAGCAATTTTTATTTTGTGATTTTTTGGCGATGTTCCTTTTGTTAATGTAATAATACAGAGGTTAGAATAGCCAAAATTGACACCTGGGAAAAACTTGGATGGAATCAGTAATATTTCATCAACTCTCGTATGTTTTAAGATTTTTTCTCTAGTTTCTTTATGTAAGTGTAGAGCCAAAAAAGTATCAGGAACTATAAAAACTAATTTTCCATTCTCCTTCAAAAGATCAATAGCTCGTCTGATAAATAAAGTGTATGTTTCTCGAACATGCCCCCCGTATCTTTTTTTTAAAACACTTCTTTTATCATAGTCTTGCCATGCACCATACGGGGGATTGCCGATAACTTTTGTATAGTGACCATTCATATTCGCATACAAGTCCAGTGTAAGATCAAGCAATGTATCTGCTTGGCGAATTTGAATATTCTCACTTTGAAAAGACGCTCTTAATTTAGTTACTGCTTTTGGGTTTAAGTCCAAAGCCTCAATCTTATAGAATTTACCAGGAAACAATTTGACGATTTTCTCAATGAAAACCCCGTCGCCAGCACAAGGTTCTAAAATTGAATCATCTTCAGATATTTCAAGGCGATTAACCATGTAACTCAAAATAGGATCTGATTCTGTATAATAAGAACAGAACTCCCTTCGTGACCTTGTTTTGCCTTGTAGAATTTTATCTTCTGTTACCATTCTAAGTATTGAATTAAATTGTTCTTTTTTAAGTGGGCATACATTTTTTCGTCAAAATCTTTTTCCCACAGCACATTTTGTTTCATCCATTTACCAAGATCGAAACCAGTAAATTCTTTGATTTTTTGGTATGTTTGTAAACCACAATAAACATCCCAAAGACCGGATTTCTTTAGTGTTTGCAAATAATGATTATTTTGTTCTTCAGAAGAGCGTACAAAAAGCATACACTTGTGGCCCTCTTCCAAAATTTTGTAAATACTTGCTACTAAAAGCAGACGGTTTGTGTTTCCTTTTTCATTTGAGCTAAATCCACTTTTAAAATCGACAACAAATTTTTCTTTTCCTTGTTCAAAATGTAAGTCCAGCTCAAGTTTGATTTCACCAGAAGTAACCAATGTCCAAACTTTTTGATAATAATCCCGCAATTCAGATTTTTCCTTTTCGCTGATTTTCAAGCCATCAATAAAGTCATTAATTTCTTTTGTAAGCTTCTTTTTAACGTCTTTAAACAAGGGTGGTACAAAATAATTCAACTTATCATTTAACGGATACTCCCAACATAAAAGGCAAAAGGGTTCCCAAAGCTCGCCAATTCTTCGAGTGAAAGCCATATATTCATATGGCCAAACATCATTTCTTGCTTCAAGCATGACAACATAATTAGCATACGTTATCATCAAGACTCCTTCTAAAATTGCTTGAGGAGACCAAATTTCTTTTTTAGATTTCTGCTCAAGTATTTTTAGTAAATTCTCTTTTGCCTCAATAAGCCCTTTATTTACAAGAGAGGCTCTTTGCTTGTACTCTGTATCAGCAAAAACCTGTTTTGATTCAGCAACTAATTCTTCACTTCTGCTTCTGTAATACTCAAGAAGTTTCGCTTTATTTTTGCCGATATTTTTTGTAATTAAATCATTCATAGTTATAGTTTATCTCATTAAATTATCAAGCGACACGCCCAAAGCGTCCGCAATCTTTTTAACAGTTTCTATACGAGGATCGGGCGTTGAGCCTGCTTCAATTTTGGCGATTGTATGAAAAGCAAGATTCGCCTTCTTTGAAAGCACATCTTGAGAAATACCGAGCTTGTTTCGGTATTTCTTTATATTATCGCCAATTG
>CAYXMS010000051.1:2256-5104 GCA_964466185.1 uncultured bacterium | reverse complement strand
AATTCTTGTTCAAAATTGTTCCATTGTTTTAATGCTTCTTGTTTTCTATTATTTAATGCATAAACTTGATCAATTAATTCTTGTTTTGGACGAATAAAATATTTGGAGTTATTATACTTAGACATTTTTTCAAGATTGCTTATTCCAAAAAAATTCAAATCAATTCTATTAGGAAAAATAATTTCGAGAAATGAACATTTATTTGGTTTAACTTGTTTCATTTTTGTTTCATCATCTAAAAATAAGTCCATATTATCTTCTTTAAAAATAATTGCTGGGTCTTTGCCTCTATTTTCTTTGTATATTTTAGTTTCATCAAATTTCCAAACAGATTTTAGGAATTCTTGTGGAAAAATAATTTCTTTTATCATATTTTTTGAAAGGCTTGATATATTTGTTATGTTTTTTTCTATTCCTTCTTGAATTAAATAGTGCCACATCCCATGAATATAATTTTGTTTTAGCTTTTTCCAATCTCTAGATGTTACTTTTTCTAAAATTAAGTCTTCTGCTAATTTTTCAAGAAAGTTTCCAGCTGTTTTATTAAAATTTTCAACATATGGTCCATTTTTAAAACAATAATCTGTTAACAATTCAAAATTTTGTTCAGAAAAATCATCATATCCTCGCCAAAAATCATCTTTTGTTACCTCTTTCATTATTGGTGGTTCATGCGTATTAATATCTTTAGTTTTAGCATGTCTTAAATATGTTTCATTAAGAAAATCTATAAGAAGAAGTTTATATCGGACATTTTGAGGTTTTATCTGGTTTTCATAAGCTACTTTAAATCCATTATTAAATGTAACTAACATAAAATTATCATTAAATTTTTTTATTTTTTCAACTTTATCTTCTAATCTTTCCATTTTAATTATTTTAAATAATAAGGAATATATAAATGTTTTTATTTTATGTCTGATTCATCTCCCACCTAAAGGAAGGAGACTTCTCAGACGTTAGTTAAAGGATCATAAATTTCTATCTTATCCTTTTTCATTTTCTTAATAACTTTTTGAACATAACCTATAACAGTAGTTGGCAAAGTTGATAAATCTATTGGGAGCTTAGATTATTAAATCACCCATAATTCTCAAGAAATGAATCTTAATGTAATATTTTTCATTGAATTTCTCTAAAATCAGCTAAAAAATTGTAGAATTGTGATAATTAGAGATAGTTAAGACTAAGAGAAATAGATTCAGAATCCTATATAGTAATGGTTATCCTCCTCCATGATCAATTAACGAACAAAAAGTATAGAGCATAACTCCAAACATTTTTGCTGTAATAAATGGTTCTTTAGGAATAAATTTCAATATTGATAATCCAACCAAGATGTTAGCCAATATCCAGAGATTGTAAAGACAAGAAGAGAACATAAAGTAAAATAATCTAACAACATATTTTTTTGATGTTGTTCTTGCTTTGAAGTCTTGTTTAACCCTGTAAGAAGTTTCTATTCCCCATCTTTTTCCATATTCTCTGAATAGAATTTTGGCGTTGTCTTCTGTGATTCTGAGATTCGTGGCAAATACTCTTTTTACACTCTCTTTATCATTAACAATAACGAGTTTGAATTTAACTTGGTCAAAATTCTTTCTTCCCATTAGATATTCTAAAACTTTTGGAGAATCATATTCTTTCATTAATTTTTTAACAGCTCTGTTCCTGACGGCAGGCATTAGCCATTTGACTCTTTGTTTTTCAAGAGCCATTATGCATTTTACATTAAAGAATCCTCTATCAACATACACATTTCTTATGTTGATTTTACTTTTAGCATAGCTTATCAATTCTTCAAGAATATTGTATTTTTCGTCAAAAGCATGCATTGGTAAGGCCAACAAGGTAAACCTTCTTCCGTTTTCAACGATATTTATTGTAGCAAACCTGAAACAATGGGAAGTGCCTTTTTGTGGTTTTGTTTCACAAACCATAAAGTCGTTTTTACTTCCGTAATAAAGCTGGTCTGTTAGATCAACAGCAACATCTAATTTTCTCTTCTTGAATACATTGTTTTTCTTTGCTATTTTGTAGATTTCTTCAAATGCTTCTTTGAAAGATGCTTTAATCTTATTTGTATCAATCTTTCTGATGTGATAAAGTAAAGTGTTAGAAGCAGGAGTGTTTTCTTTCATTACAAATCTGAATGTTTGAGAACCATTGTGCGTGAAATCGTGATTCATAGCAACATGGGTCAATAAATCAAGGAATTTGTTAGTATCATATTTAGCAGTATAATGCGGTTTAAAATCTAGGAAAGGGTAAATGGATTTTTTAATCAGTTTGCATAACTTTCTTAATTCCTTTGTCTTGGTATTTTCTATATCTTTATGATTTGATTTAAATTTGGTTTGTTTTACCAGCTTGGTAGAAGGAGTAAACTTTGTATTACAATCCTTGCATTTATATCTCACTTTCTTCCCTTCTTTTGTAACATTATAACCAAACTTGACAACATCCTTAGAACCGCAGAATCTGCAAGAAGTATTTAGATTTTCAGTTTTAGCAAACTTGCCAGAGCTGTCTTTAGCAATAGATTTAAATTGTTCCTTCTCTTTACCTTTATTAGTGGTGTTTGGTTTCATCCGAGATCAGCTCCACTCCAGAGGGTTGAGCCCGCAAAGCAAGACCCTCTGGTTATACTAATTATTTGTTTATTATACTAATAAATAGTTAAACTAATATATAAACATTTTTATACTCTATTATATATATTAATGTATAATAAAATTCATAAATAAATCATTAGTTAAATTAATAATTAAGGTGTTAAACATGACAGTAAAAGCTCTTCCTAAATGGGCGATGGAAAGATATGCTAAACTCTGGAATAAATTCAAAG
>CAYXMS010000051.1:0-2246 GCA_964466185.1 uncultured bacterium | reverse complement strand
TATTATTTATTGGATTAAGGCAACTGATTATTTTCAAAGATAAAGAATTTGAATACGGAGATATTGTAAAAACATTAAAAGAAAAGAACGAAAAAATAATTAGCGTATTTTTATCTTATCTAAAGAAATATGGTTGGATAACAGTAAAGTTACATCCAGAAGATTCAAGAAAAAGGATTTATCAACTTAAAGATCCTGGAGAAGCTGTTAAAGGAATGTTGGTTGAAGAAAAACAAATTAAAGGGAAAAATAAATAAGTAACCATAATTTAATATTAAACAGGTAATAAAATGTCAAAAAAGAGGATAAAACCAAATTTAAGTAATATTACTCAAAAATGGGTAGATTTATTGGTTCCGTTTTCTGATAATTATTCTGATAGATTATCTGCTTCTGAATTAGCAAGAAAATCTGGAATTCCACAACAAACTACTTCTAGACTATTGAATAAACTAGTCAAGCTTAATTTAATTAATTATGTAAAAGAAGGAAAAAATAAATTATTTTATTTTGACCTTGAAAAACAAACAACAAAAATAATCTTAAACTTTATTGAAAACCAAAAAGCCCTTAGATTTCAGTTAAAGATAAAAGAAGTCTCTGTAATAATAAATGAATTCCTGAAACATTGCGAAAGTCTAATCATCTTTGGCTCATATGCTTCAGATAGTTTTAGTAAAGAATCTGACCTTGATATTGTAGTTTTGGGCAGAAGTAACAAAGAAGAGATTAAAAGAATAAAACAAAAACAGATTTTGCAGATTAACGAGCATTACGCAAGTTATAATGAATTTGCTAAGATTTTAAGATCTAAAAACCCTTTGTCAATAGAGATAATGAAAAATCACATCTTGTTTGGGGACGTTTCAAGGATTGTAGATATTTTTTGGAGGATAGGGCATGAAAAAAGATAAGATAATTTGGTGTTTAAAGCAGAAAAAAGGAATTAAATTAATTGAATTAAAGCTCCATTTAAGCGAATCCTATATGAAAGAAGCGGACGAAACTTTAGAAAATGTTTTTACTGCTAAAGGAAAGTGGAGATTAATAACTGCTTATTATGCTTGCTACAGTGCATTTTATTCTTTATTGATGAAGTGCGGAATAAGATGTGAAATTCATGATTGCAGTTTAGAGTTAATGGAGTTGTTTGATTTTGATGCTTCTGAAATAGAATACCTAAAAGGGTTAAAAGGAGATAGAATCCAAGCACAGTATTATCTTAAAAATATTGAGCTGGAGAATGAGATAGATGTCAAGAAATTCATACTTAGATGCAAAACTTTAATTAACAATCTAAATTCAGAGAAGATTGAGAAAATCAGAGCAAAAATAAAAGAACTAATGTGAATAAAATGCAAACAAAAAAGAGGATAAATAAAAACCCAGCCTTCAAATCGGGGGGGGGGGCGAAGCAGAAAAAAGTTTAGAGATAGCTCTTATTTTCATTATGGTTTAGTTCTTTTAATTCTCGTCCTTTTGCTTGTCCCTATTTATTATCTTGGGGGAGGTATAACCGGATTTGTAGTTCTGCAGAATTTATTCGGCGGAGAATCATCCAAAACTTTAACTTTCACAGAGGCAGGAAACCAGACAAATTATTTTAACCTGCCTGAAAATGCTAATGTAACAAGCTCAGCATTTAATTTAACTGGTTTAGTTTATAGTGTTGCATCGCTTTTTCAAACCCTAACACAATCTGATTTTGATGAAGGAACTTACAATCAAACTGAATATAACACAACAAATAATGCTGTTCAGCTAAACC
The DNA here is from genome assembly GCA_964466185.1 of uncultured bacterium. GTDB lineage: Bacteria > Chlamydiota > Chlamydiia > Chlamydiales > SM23-39 > CAZTYI01. The sequence continues at coordinate 478 of CAYXMS010000051.1, read as the reverse complement.
TTTCTTATGATTCAGGAAACTACACAAGCAAAGTGTTAGATACTGGTAGCACTTCATCTTACCAAAATCTTAGCTGGCATGAGCAAAGAATACAGTGCCCAGAAGGAATGGCTTATATCAATAAGCTAAATGGCTTTTGTATTGACAAGTATGAAGCTCATGCTCTAAATTCAGACGGCTCAGAAGCAACTCCTCCTGAATCTGCTGGAGATAGTGACACCCTTATTGCAGCAGGAGGAAAGGCCGGAAGTGCTTTCAATAAAACAGTCTGGGTTTACATTGACCAGACAGAAGCAAGAACTGCATGTAGTAATGCAGGGAAGCATTTATGTACAGATGAGGAATGGCTTGGAGCTGCCAATGTTCAGGGAGAATACTATAATTTACCAACAGACCTTGCAGTAAGCCCTTATTATTGTGTAACTGGTTCATCTACTTATTGTTTAAATAATAGTCCTGGAAATGGAGAAGCATGCCA
>CAYXMS010000050.1:0-5345 GCA_964466185.1 uncultured bacterium | reverse complement strand
TAAAAAGATAATTAATGGCTTTGCCAAAATGTCCGAAAGGTTCTTTTAAAAGCCTAAAACGGCCTCTTTTTTCATTCTCTTCTATCGCTTCTATAATCTTTTCTTTTCCGTAGCCAAAAGTAATATTTTCAATTTTCAGAGTTTTTTGAGCAAAAATATTAGGCAGTCTGAGATGCAAAGTAAAACTATCCTCGTTTTTAATTAACCGGCAAGACTGAGTGCCGGAGGTTTCATCTTTTGAGCCGATTACAAAAAAGCTACTGTTTCTACTCTCTTCCCACTTTTTTTCCATTCGGCATGAAAAGAAAAACTATTTTCTTCTAAATAAAACTGTTGATGAAATAGCTTTTTAGTGCCAAAGCAAAGCCTGATAGCTTCATTTTCTTGATCACTTTGCAGTTTTTTAAGTTTATTTTCTAAAATAAATAAACGCCTTTTTTTCTGATGGATTTTAAAAGGTTCTTTTAGGCCTTTAATGTGCTTGGTTAATTTTTTAACTTTTATTTCTAATAGCTGAATCCTTTCATTTAGCAGTCTTTTATAAGAAAGCACTTTTCCCTGCAGTTTGATTCGCAGGGAATTGAACTGGCGGGCAGTGATATAGTATTTTTTAAGATAAAGAACTTTTAATGCGTTTAGGCCCGGTTTTTTAGGATTTTGATAAAAATCTTTAAAAAGCTGTCTTTCTATCTGAGATAAAAGTTTAGCACTGGAAGATAAAATCCTATCTTGATCTTTGCTAGTTTTAAATCTGGTCTGATAAGTAAACTGCTTAGAGGTTTTGGGCTGCATCTTGCAAAGATTCTAAAAGTTTTTTGTTTTTTCTAGATCTGGAACCATACAACCTAGCTGAAAAGACAGTTATAATTTCCAAAACATCTTGAACCAAATCATCTTCAAAAGAAGTATTTTCAAAAGCATTAATAATTACTATTTCTACTCCGAACTGTTCGCATAAAGAAAAGATCAGCTCTGCTCCAAATCTAAGCAATCTATCCCTATGCGTTAGCACTAATCTTTGAATGGACTTAGAGCATATTTTTTTAATTAATAATTTTAAATCTTTTTTTTGATAATTTAAACCGGATCCTAAATCTTGGATTATTTCATGTTTCCAGCCATTGGCCGCACAAAATGATTCTAAAAGTTCAATTTGACGGATCAGATCTTTTTTCTGATCATGGGAAGAGACTCTTGCATACCCAAGAGTTGTTTTCACCTCTAAGAAGTTTTTCTTTCTTAGACCTGTTATTTCCTCTTCAGAATACCTTCTATGCCCCTTTAAGGGTTCTTTGAACTAGGAGCTTGCCTTCTTTTTCTAAAACGTCTAAGGGTGTCTTTGGAGACCCCTAAAAGCTTTGCTGCTTTGCCAATACTTATTTTCATTTTCTATAAAACCTATGTTATTTTGCATAGTATTTTATAAATTTAAGTAGATTATGTTAAGCAGTTACTAGCCCGTGCCACTTTATCAAAAGCTCAGCTCTAAGATCAAGAAGTTAAAAATTCTAGGTATGAGCAATGCAAAGATTGAGGCAAAGCTGAATATCAGCAAGATAACAGTCAAAAAGGGATTAAATTTTTAGAAAATAAAATCCTTAAAAAAACTCAACTTCAATCACTTTTACGATGATATCGAGTTGCTTTGCCTTCTCCAGTTTGTATTAACTCCCCCTGAGAAGTTAATCGAAAAAGCCTTCTTCCTGCCGTAGCTCTAGATATATTTAAAGCTTGCATGACATCTGATATCGCTATTTCATTTGTTAGCTCAAAAAGATTTAAAATCTTATGCATGTCATCAAAATCTTCTGAAGATTTAGAAACAAAGGACTTTCTCGGCAAAATACATTTAATAAAATTTTCCCCTTCAATTACTCGAGGCGTCGGCAATCTTTCTTTTTCATAACTTGAAAAAAGCGTTTGAAATCCAGATCCTAATTTTTCTATATATCCAGCTTCTCGAAAAATTTTACAAATCACATTATTTCTAATGTATGTGAGTCCTTTATTTAAATTATGAACATCAATAGGCCCAGGAAAGATTCCAGGGCTAAATATTTCTATTCTATTATCATAAATTACAATTTTAGAAGGTCCGTTTATATGATAATTACGATGAACAATTGCGTTGAGAACAACTTCTCGAGCAGCTTCTTCAGGAATTTCTAGTTTTTCCTTTCTTTTCGGCTCTTTTTTAATTGAAAAAGAACTTTCCAACTTGCTTATTACAAAATTATAAGCTGTTCCAAACTGCTGAAAAAGCGTTCCATTGCAATCAATACTTGCAATAGCCTCTCTTCCGCTTATGCCGGAAAAATGAGAACAGATGATCATTGATTCAGAAAAATATTTTTGCGGATTTTTTCCAAATAGTAATATTCCGCCCACAGTGCAATAAATTGAAGAATGTTCTTCTACAATCAAATTATATGAATGCAATATTTCATCTGAAACCTCTTTAATTTTAGCTGTTTTTCTAGTATTCAAAAATTCGTGAATTTTTTTTATATCTAAATCTTCTTTAGAAGAGTGGTAAACCGGCATCATATCAAATGAACGGCCTCTAGACTGCCATTTTAATTCTTCTATAATGTCAGATGTGGCTCTAAGAGTAGATCGTCCCAGTCTAATATAAGCACCTCTATCTAAACCTTCCGATTTTCGGAAATAAGGTTTATTCATTCCCGAAGAAACTTCAATAATAAGAATTATTTTATCTGCAATTCTTTGAACATAAACTAAAGGAATAATAGGAGGAGAAGATGCCTCAAAAATACTTTTATTAATAAATTCCATGGTTCTTTGAATGTCCTCATTAGGGACACCCACAATGTTTCCATTAGATTCAACTCCAAGAATTAACTTCCCTCCTTTCTGATTGCAAAAACCGATTATTGTTTTAATAATCTGATCATTTTCAGGAATCGTTTTTTTAAACTCTAACTTTGAAGATTCTTCTGCAGGATATTTCATACACTCCACCAATTATTTATGTGTCACTCATTTTATCAGCGTGAGTCATATGAGTCAAATAAAAATATATTTGTAACTCATTTAGCTCATATTTAAGGAAAGCTGGGTGTAAGGGGTTAATTATTAAGCACATGCGGACGCGGCAGCAACCAATTCGTACTTTTTCACTTATCCCCGTCCGGATCAAAATTAACCTCGATCAGCCTGTACCACTTTACCAGAAGCTTAGCTCTAAGATCAAGAAGCTAAAAGCGCTGGTTAGGAGCAGTCTAGAAATCGAGGTAAAACTGGATATCAGTAAAATAACTGTTAAGGAAAGACTGAATTTTTAAGTTAAGTTTGGTTTGTTACAATTAATCCATTAAAATTTCTACTCTCCACATTTTATTTATTTTGGTTCAAAAATATTTAAAAGCTCTTGAGCACAGTATATTTTACCACGTTCTTTATCTGTAGCTTCTATTAATATTTTCATGGCTTGAAGCTTTTCTATAGCAGCTCTAGCTGTATGGAATGAAGTCTTCATCAATTTAGCTGCTCTAGTTATGCTTATGTAAGGATTCTTAGAAATAAGGTCTAATAGTTTAAATACATAAATAGAAGGCCTTTTTTGTTCAATTTTATGCCTATAGCAATCTAGCAGAGCAAGTATAGCCCTTGAATTATCAATAACAGATCTAGATTCCTCTGCAACAGCCTTTAAGAAAAATTTAATCCAACTAGACCAATCTCCTTTTTGGCTTACGCCAAGAAGAGTCTCATAGTATTGATTACGATGCCTTTCAAAGTATGCACTAAGATAAAGCAAAGGATATTTTAAATATTCTCTTTCACATAAAAAAAGTACGGTCAACAATCGGCCTATTCTACCATTTCCATCTAAAAAAGGATGAATAGTTTCAAATTGATAATGTATCGCCGCACACTGAATAAGTCCATCAAGAGCGTTTTTACTATGTATAAACCTTTCTAGATCTCCTAATGCTTCTTTCATCTCTTCTACAGGAGGCGGCACAAAAGTAGCATCATTAAGAGAGCAACCGGCTGGACCAATCCAATTTTGAGTTCTGCGAAATTCCCCCGGAGTTAGATGATCTCCTCTTACACTCTTCATAAGGATAGCATGTATTTCTTTAATTAAACGCACTGATATAGGAAGAGATTCCAATCTTTTAATTCCATAATCAAGAGCTTTAACATAATTAAAAACCTCCAAGACATCTGTAATTTGAGATTTTTTCTTTTTTTCATCTTTTCTAGCAGCTTCAAAATAAAAAAGTTCTGAAAGAGATGTTTGCGTACCCTCTATCTTTGAACTTAAAACAGCCTCTCTTCTTACATATGGTATAATCAAAAGATTCGGATTAGGCAGTTGCGTTCCTAGTCCGTTTAGATTTCCTAAAAGGAGATTCGCCTCAGAGAGCAATTGCACTAAGCTTTCATCATAAAAGATTTTAGGAGGCAGTGAATTGGGGATAAAAGCAAAATATCCTTTTCTGGTATCTACTATTTTACCGGCTATACTGTTTTTAAAAATTCTCCCATCCATTCTTAACCTATATGTAATTTTTCATTATTGAAGCTAACTTCAATTATAAAAACTCTAATTGAAGAAATCAAGCGTTTACTTCAATTAAAGTTTTTGACCCGTCTCTTATTTTCCAAATTTTTCATATAAGTCTTTAATGAACAAGAGTTAAAGTTTAAAAAGGAATTTATACTAAAACGAAGGATTAAGCCTCATTAAAATAGCGGACGCGGCAGCAACCAATTCGTACCATTTCGCTGATCCCCGTTCGGATTAAGATTACTTTCAATCAGCCTGTGCCACTTTATCAAAAGCTGTCTCACAAAATCAAGAAGTTAAAGGCTCTTGAAATGAGCAGGTTAGAAATTGAGGCAAAGCTGAATATCAGCATGACAACAGTTAGGAAAGGATTAAATTTTTAGGTTAAATCTAAATTCTTTTATAAGTCTGAAACATAGTTTCGATATCCAAAGGTTACAAATCAACTAGGAACTTCATTGAATCTCCCTCGCCTAAAGGCGAAGGATTCCTGGTTCGTGGCTCCGAGCAACCCCGGCAGCTCCCCAGGCTTTAGACCGACGCACCGGCGGCCTTTAAGCTATTGATTTTGACATTTATCCCTGAATTTAGATCTCTGTCAATCCTCAGTCCGCATTCGCAAACATATTCTCTTTGTCCAAGAGGTATTTTATTATTCTTCCTACACCTTGAACAAACACAGGTATTGCCCAGAAGAGAAGAGACCTCGTACAGGGTTTTGCCATATTCCAGAGCTTTGTTTTTTAAACAGTTTAAGGGCTTGTAGAAACCCCATTTTTTTGATGATTTCGCAGCTTAAAAATCT
>CAYXMS010000049.1:0-5542 GCA_964466185.1 uncultured bacterium | reverse complement strand
GCCTATAAATCAATAGCCGTTATTTTTCAACATGGGTAGAATTGTCGCTTACGAACGAGCCATGAGAGTAAGTGCGAGTTTACATCGGAAATTTCCTGCCTTTAGACATGGGGAGGTTCAATTTCACATGAATTAATTTCCTGTTGAATGATAGTGACGTATGCCTATTTTCCAAAATAATTGAGCAAAATATAAAAATATGAAACCGGTTAAAGGTAAAAGAATAGCTATTCCTAAAGGTAGAGTTGCTTGATGTAACAAATTCGCTATTGGATAATAGGCTACACAAGCAATAGGAATTATTAGAGTAAAGAATAATCTAAAATTTTGATGGTAGATGTTCATGGGATATTGTCCGATTTCTCTACCGCCATAAGTTGTGATATTAGCTAATTCAAGGGTTTCAGTTGTCCAAAAAACAAATGTGGCCTGAAGAATGAATAAACCATAAAATAGTGCAATAACTCCAAGGATAGAAATAAAAATTACTAAAGTAGCTAAGGAAAAAAGGGATAATTTTAATTTAATATATCCAAAAATGAGAACAATCAGTCCTTGCAGAAGTCTTCCTATGCGAAAAATTTGGATTTCATACATAGCTACTTGAAAAATAGTATTCAGAGGACGTAATAAAATGCGGTCAAATTCTCCATTTTTTACAATTGGACTAAATTTTTCGAAATTTCTAGCAAAAGCTTCTGCAATAGCAAATCCCACATGCACAATGCCGTATATAATTAATAATTCATGAAAAGTCCAGCCTTTAACCATTTTAAAACGGTCAAATAAAACCCAAACACCAATTATTTCAGTAAAGATAGAAAAAAAATGCGTAGCTGTGAGGATAAAAAATGAGGCTTTATATTGCATTTGGGAGCGTAGGGAAATACTTATAAATTTAAAAAAAAGCCGTAACATTATCCTCCTTGAATGACAAATTGTCTTAAAGCTTTTTGCATTAATTTTTTTCCGATAAAAATAAGGATCAAAATCCAGAAAACTTGAAATCCTAAATAATAAGGCACTTGATTAAAGGGGATAACTCCTGTATATAATCTAGATGGAATATCAATAATTCCTCTCAAAGGTTGTAAATTTAAAAAAGGTTGCATCCAAGTAGGAAATAAAGGCAGCGGTACAATGAGACCTGATAAGAATAAAGATACATGCGGCGCCAAACAAAGTAGACCGTCTCCTGAAACAGTCCAAAAAAGTGAGATGATTAAAAGAACGGTAATAGCAGTTGATAATATAACAGCCAAAATAAAAGAAAATCCAAAAGCTACAGCTGAAAGCCAAGAAATAGGTAAAGGAAAGTTGAAAAATAGACTAGCTAATAAAAATAAAGGTAAAGAGCGCCATAAAGTTGGTATTATACGCATGGCTAAAGATCTAGTAAACCAATACCAATAAAGATCTAAAGGACGTATTAATTCACAGGCAATATTCCCATTTTTAATTTGATATTCAATTTCTTTATCGATTTGCCAAGGTAAAAGCTGTAAAAAAGCTTGACCAATCCAAATAAAAGTAACTGCTTGAAATAAAGAAAGTGGTTGGGGAGAAGAAACATTAGCATAAAAAGCTGTAATAACCATAACTTTAATGGCTCCCCAAAAAAATTGCGTAAATATACTAGCTAAGGCAGCAGTTCTATATTGAAATAAAACAGACATTCTGTTTTGTAAAATTGATAAATAGGTTTTCATTGGCGGATGCTTTTATAGAATTTAGCGATAATTTCTTCGATAGGTGGATTTTGAATATAAAGATCTCGAACAGCATATTTAGCAGTAATTCGACTGATTAATTGCGTTGCAGTAACTTGATTAGGATTAAAACTAAGTTTAATTTGATTGCCTTCTTGTTTTAGAAAGGTAACATATTTATCGGAAATTTGTTCGTTTTCTTTTAATAATTCAATAATTAACCAGCGTTCTGAAGAGATTTTTCTACAGATGTTTTTTAAAGAGCCGTCCAAAATAATTTTTCCTTCATTTAAAATCAGCACTCTCTTACATAGTGATTCAATATCATCTAAATCATGTGTAGTTAAAAGAATGGTGGTTTTATATTCTTTATTTAATTGCTTAATGATTTTTCTAACTGCTAATTTGCTAATAGCATCTAATCCAATGGTTGGTTCGTCTAGAAAAAGTAATCTGGGATGATGTAAAAAGGCTGCGGCTAGATCGCAACGCATTCTTTGCCCTAAACTAAGTTGGCGAACCGGAGTTTTGTAAATTTTAGAAATTTCTAGCAGGTCAATTAAAGAGTTAAGAGTTCTTTTGTAGTTTTCTGAAGGGATTTTGTAGATATCTTTAATTAATTTAAAAGATTCAATTACCGGTAAATCCCACCATAACTGAGTTCTTTGACCAAAGACTACACCTATTTGACGGACAGTATCAATTCTATTTTTCCAGGGAATTTTGCCCATTACTTGTATTTCTCCGCTCGTTGGTACTAAGATTCCAGAAAGAATTTTTATGGTTGTACTTTTACCGGCGCCATTAGGTCCAATGTATCCGACAAGCTCGCCTTCATTAATTGTAAAAGAAACATGATCGAGGGCTGTTTTTAATATGGAATTGCGTGAAAATAAAGAAGATAACCTATTCCAAACACCTGATTGATATTTGGTAATAGAAAAGCTTTTGTATAAGTTTTTTGCACTAATAATGCTCATATTATTAAAAAATAAATCTTTTTAAATTAGAAATTTCATTTATAAGGTTGAAAAGTACATTCTAATTTAAAAAATTGCGATATTTTTTAGTAGGAAAATCTTCATTTTTTTGAAATGTTTTTATGTTTGTTTTTTAATATATATTTGGTTAGTTTTGTTCTTTTATTATTAAAAATCATTTTTTAAATTCAAAAAAGCGTGTGAAAAGATGAGACCTAAAGAGTATCAATATCTTAATATTATTCGCGAACATGTTGGCAATGATTTGTCTAGAATATTTAACGGAGAATTGATTTATCCGAGACAATTAGAAGTTCATTTGCCTGGAAATGGTGTCAAAGCTTGTAATTTTAATTGCTATTATTGTCAGGGGAAAATTTTAAAACAACCCTTAGGCAAATGGGAAGAAAAAGGCTTAAATTTAATGGAGCAGTTAAAAGGTATTATCCCTTATTACATTTATGGAGGGGCTTATACAGAGCCATTGATGAATGAATATTTGTTAGAATATTTAAAATTGACTAAAAAATATAACAATAATTTTGGTATCCATACTAATGGTTCTTTATTGTTAGAATTAGAAGCTGAAAATAAATTTTGTTCTGTTGCTACTAATATTGCTACGTCTCATCATGACTATATTTCCATTAGCTTAGATGGCGGTAGTACGACAAGTCATTGCAAAGTAAAAAATATTAAAAAAGATTGGTTTAGTGAGATTATTGAAGGCATTAGATTGTTATCAAAATTAAGAGGACAAAAAAACTATCCTTCAATACGCGTTTGTTATTTGATGAATTCTTTGAATTCTGACATTAGCGATATTGAAAATATCGTTAGATTAATGAAAGAGATCAAAGTGGATTCTTTAAGGTTTTCTGTGCCATATGATTTGTATGGAAAAGATTTCCAAAAAGTTAAAAAATATCGTGATAATTTTGAAATACCTTTTGGTAAAAAATGTGAGAAAATAGTTTTACCTTTTGTTTCTAAGACTAGAAAAGAAAAACCTTTTATTTTTTGGCATCCGCCAGGTTTTCAAGATGTAGAAAAAATGTGCTTTAAACAATGTATTTATAGCTATTATCAAATTACTTTTGGAGCTGATGGCCATGTTTACCGTTGTTCCAGTACTGGCAGCCCTAGCTTTGAACATTCTATACTTGGTAAGATAACAGATGATCTAGAAGAGTTTAATCGTATGGTTTTAGCTAATCATAATCCTGATTGGGATCCTGGTATTTGTTTTAAATCCGGAGCTAGATGTAATAGAATAGCTTTAGAAATTAATGAGGCTTGGGAGAAAAAAATCTTGGGAGAAGTCCCTAAGCATAAATCTGAACATATGCTAATTGAGGTTTAAAGTCCGAATATTGTTTTGTTGATGTTTCTTGTTAAAATATAAAGGTTTATAGATGAATAAGACTATAAATGTAGCATTAATTGGATATGGTTATTGGGGGCAAAAACTTTATAGATATTTAAAAGAAAGTCATGATTTTAATTTGCAATATGTATTTTTTCCTTCTTTAAAAAAGTATAATAAAACGTTTATTCAGCAACATTTTGGAACAGAATTTGTTTCAGATCTTGAGGTTGTTTGGCAAGATATCAATCTTTCTAGTGTAATTATTGCCACTCCTATAGAAACCCATTTTGATATTGTTTTATCTGCACTTTCCCATAAAAAACATGTTCTCGTTGAAAAACCACTTACTATTCAGGGAGAAGATGCTATAAAATTAGCTCAATTTGCCCAAATGCAGAAACTTGTTTTGGAAACGGAATATACTTATACTTATTCAAAAGCTTTAAAGCAGGCTCAGCAAATCATTCATAGTGGATTAATTGGAAAAATTAAAAGTATTTCAATTGAATTAAAACAATTAGGAAGGTTTTCATCTTCAGATGTTTATTTATTACTAGGCAGTCATGCGCTTTCAATGTTAAATCTTTTTTTACCGATTACGGACTTAAATTTTACTACCTTTCCTTTGATTGTAAAAAATAATATTACTACTGCTGCTTTAATTAATTTTAAAACAAAAAATGAAGATTGTCAGGGATATGTTGATTTAAATTTACATTGTCCGAAAAGAGAAAAAAAACTCTTTATTTATGGAGAAAAAGGTACAATTATTTACTATCCTGATCAAAAAGAATCTCTAGCTGTTATTCTTTATAAATATGGAAAAACATCAATGACTAAAGATTTGATTGAAAAAGAGCAGTTTTTTATTTTTGATGAAACCAATAATTTAAAATATGCGATAGAAAATTTTCAGGCAGTAATTAACAAGAAAACAAACCCTAATCTAAATAGTTCTATTGCAATTAATCAAATTTTAAATTTTTGGCGCCAAAAACGTTGTTCTAAAGTATAATTTTTTGATTATTTAAAAGCAGAGGTGAAGAGATGCTTTCTAAGACAAAAGTTTTAGTTTTTTTATAGGTGCCCAATCGAATAGTTCTATTATACCTTCTTTAATATAAGGCTTTAAAATTTCAGCATAATTATCTGTGCTAGAATTATTATATAGCCAAAAATGTTCTACTCCTACCATTCTATGATATTCTATCCATTCTTTTAAAAGAGATGCACAATCTTTAAAAATACAAGCTGCTCCTAGTTCGTAATCGTAAGCAAAACTGTTTTGTGTTAAACAAATTAACCAAAAGCACAAGATAGATAAAAAACGGCTCATTGAAATGTCCTTTTTATTAGTTTTTTCAAAAATTTTGTGAAATATAATTTAAATGATATTTACATCCAATGTATTTTTGTCTTAACTTTCAAATTGATAAAGCAACATCTTTTCTGTAAATTCGGCCAATATTCCTCATATTTTTAAA
>CAYXMS010000048.1:0-5644 GCA_964466185.1 uncultured bacterium | reverse complement strand
GTTGCTCGGAGCCACGAACCAGGAATCCTTCGCCTTTAGGCGAGGGAGATTCAAAAAAAAGAGAAATATATGAATGGACCTAATCCTAAAACTAAATATCCTTTTGAAGATTTACCATATAAATTAAAAAATATGCAAAGATGTGCTTTTTTAAAAAATATTATAAAAAATCCCAATATCATTATAGGCGATTATACTTATTACGATGACCCTGATGGTTGTGATGCATTTGAAGAAAAAAATGTTCCGTATTTATATGATTTTTCTGAAGAGAAGTTAATCATTGGGAAATTCTGTGCAATAGCTGCTAAAACTACATTTATTACTAGCTCTGCTAATCATAAACTAGATAGCTTTTCAACTTATCCTTTTGGCATCATGGGACATGGCTGGGAAAAAGATACGCCGAAAGGTCAATATTCTAATAAAGGAGATACTGTTATAGGTAACGATGTATGGTTTGGTTACGATTCTACCATTTTACCAGGAGTTAAGATTGGAGATGGAGTTATCATTGGAACAAAAGCTGTCGTTGCTAAAGATGTGCCTTCTTATGCTGTTGTAGCAGGAAATCCCGCTAAAGTGATTAAGATGCGCTTTGATGATAAAACAATATCAGAACTGCTAAAAATTAAGTGGTGGAATTGGCCTGTAGAGAAAATTACTAGAAATATTAAACATATTATTGGTTTAAATTTGGAAAAACTCAAAAATCCGGAATGAAAGATATGGAACAAACTAAAAGTTAAAAAACAATTAATCAAGAAGAAGCTGTAATTCAACAAATAATTGATTTTGTTAAAGATAAATTAACTGGAGAGGCTTCTGGTCATGATTGGTGGCATATTTATAGAGTCTGGAAAATGTCTTTTAGGATAGGAAAAACTGAAAAGAATGCGAATCTTGTTTGTAAGTCAATTAGCATCGCTTTTACACGATATTGCTGATTGGAAATTGGTTGGGGAGACATATTAGTAGGTTCTAAAATCTCTCTTGATTTTTTAAGAGAAAAACAAGTAGATGATCCAATCATTGAACATGTTTGCGAAATTATTGAAAAGCTTTTATTAAAGGAGCTAAAACAGAAGAAAAAGATGTTTTAACTTCGGAAGGACAAATCGTTCAGGATGCTGATAGATTGGATGCTATTGGAGCTATTGGCATAGCTAGGACTTTTGCTTATGGCGGGCATAAAAATAGGGAAATTTATAACCCTTCTATAAAACCTACTTTACATAAGACTTTTGAAGAATATAAAAATAATAAAGCTCCTACAATTAATCATTTCTATGAAAAACTTTTACTTTTAAAAGATAGAATGAATACTCAAGAGGCAAAAAAAATAGCTTTGGAAAGGCATGTTTTTATGAAGTTAAATAACGGATTGATTTTTATTTTAGATCTTTAAAAATTACGCAATTTTTACGCACTTGGCTAACTCAAACTGGTTGAAAAGGGATGAATTCAAGTTAGATATTTCTTATAATTTAAAATTTTTATATCTTTTTTATAAGGCGCGTTTTCTCCAGCGTATAATACATAAGCAATGTCTTTTTCCGTTTTATATTTTTTTAATGTTTGTGCCATTAATGGTTTAAAAGTATGCCCGCTTTTAATTTCAATTAAAGTTCTAGTAATAGTTTTTCTTTCTTCTATTAAATCTATTTCATCTCCGTTGCTTTCGCGAAAATAAAAAAGATTTTTATCTAATTTTTTATGCATATTATTTTTTTGAATTTCTGAAATTATATAATTTTCAAATAAATTTCCGTATAAAGGTCCTTTTTCAAAATGTTCTTTATTTTTTAATCCCGTTAAATATGCAACTAATCCTGTGTCATAAAAATATAATTTTGGGTTTTTTGTAACACGTTTACCAAAGTTTTTATAATAAGCTGGAAGTAAAAATACTACATATGAAGCTTCCAGCGTAGAAATCCATTTTTTAATAGTTGAAACTGCTATACCCAGATCTTTAGATATTTTTGACATATTTAATATTTTAGAAATTTTTGATGCTAGTAAGGTTAAAAAGAGTCTGAAATCTCTCAAGTCGCCAATGTTATATAATGACTTAATATCTTTTTCTAAATAAGTTTCTAAATATGCCGAATACCATTCTTCTGAAAATTTATAATTTCTTATTATCAATTCTGGATAAGATCCTTTATAAAGAGATTTGTTTTGCTGGAGAAAAGGAACTTCTTTAAATTGAAAAGGTAGTAAAGACAATAATCCCATTCTACCAGCTAATGATTCAGAAATGTTTTTTAAAAAAGCAAATTGCGAAGATCCTGTTAAAATAAATTTTCCATAATTTTGTCTGTCATTATCAACTGCAATTTTAATTATAGGAAAAAGATCAGGGACTTTTTGTACTTCATCAAAAATAACTTTATTACCATAAGTTTTAATAAATTGATCAGGATCTTCATGAAGAAAATTAATGGTTTTATAATCATCAAAAGTTACATATCTGTATTTATTTTTGAGAGTTTTTTTTAACATTGTTGATTTTCCAGATTGTCTGGGTCCAGTAATGCCTACAACTGGGAAAATAGATAAATATTCAGATAGTTTTTTTTGTAGGATTCTAGGTATGTATTTCATAATTTTATGTAGATTTATTTTATAAAACTAAATATACATAAAAATCTTTTTTAGAGCAAGTGTTTATGTGAATTTGTTTTATTAAGCTAAATTTACATAAATATATTTTTGTTAGTCATTGATTATTAATAATTTATATTTTTTTATAGAAAAGAAAATTTCAAAGGGATAGTAATTTTTAATGGTTTTTTTGTAAATCATGAATGACATCCTTGTCTTTTTGAAGCTTGCAGCAGCATATTAGGAATAGCTCTATCATCAAGAAAATGACTAAAAAAATCTTCGTCTTCTTCTATAAGGTATTTATAATAATATAATTACGTTGGTTTCTTTACCATTTTGAAGTTCAACTTCGAAATGGTAAAGATGTCCAAAAAATCAAAATTTACATAAATCATCTTTTTTACTAAAATGAAGTTGAACTTCAAAATGGTGAGTGTATGTTTGAAAGGGAATTAGAGGCTGAGCTTAAAAATCTTGCTAAAGGATATCCTATTGTAACTGTAATAGGACCAAGACAATCAGGAAAAACAACTTTGGTAAAGGATGCTTTTTCGAAAAAAAAATATGCAAATTTTGAATTTCTGGATATTAGAAAAATGGCAATCGAAGATCCGAGGGGATTTTTAGAGCAGTTTCCTGATGGAGCAATATTTGATGAGATTCAACGGGTGCCTGAACTGCTTTCTTATATTCAGCCGCTTGTAGATGAAAAAGACCAAAAAGGCATGTTTATTCTTACAGGTAGCCATCAGCTTGAACTTCAAGAGGCTATCTCTCAATCTTTAGCAGGAAGAACAGCTATATTAACTCTGCTTCCTTTGAATTTAATTGAGTTGACAGCTGCGGGGTTCAATCTTTCTGTTGATGAATGGATTTTTAAAGGTGGTTATCCTCGCATTTATAAAGAAAATCTTGATCCTACCAAAGCTTATCGTAGTTATTTTCAAACTTATGTAGAAAGAGACTTACGTCAATTAATTCAGGTTAAAGATTTGATGCAGTTTGAAAGGTTTATACAAATTTTAGCAGGAAGAATTGGTCAAATTTTAAATATGGAAGAAATAGGTGGTGAAGTTGGGGTCTCATCACATACAGTCAAACAATGGATTTCAATTTTAGAAGCTTCTTTTATTATTTTTCGACTCCCGCCATATTTTGAAAATTTTGGTAAAAGAGTGATAAAGTCCTCGAAACTATATTTCAATGATGTTGGTTTGGCTTGTTATTTGCTAGGGATTCAAAATGAAGTTCAATTATCAAGAGATCCATTAAGAGGTAATTTATTTGAAAATGCAGTTGTTTTAGAGTTAAAAAAGTATAGATTTAATCGTGGATTAGAACCTTCTTTTTTTTACTATAGAGATGTTCAGAAAAATGAAGTTGATGTTATTTATAAAAAAGGTCATGAACTTATTTCCATCGAGATAAAATCATCAAAGACATTTCATTCTGAATTTATAAAAAAACTTTGTTATTTTCAATCAATTGCAAAAGATCGTTCACCTAAGAATTTTTTGATTTATGCAGGTAGTATTGAACAGCGTTTTAAAACAACTCAGATACTCAATTATAAAAATGCGACGCATTCTATAGAAGATTGATCGACATTGACAGCGAAGAGGATGAAAAAGATTTTTCGGCCTCTAAAATCAGCCGCTGAGTTGCTTCCATTCCTAAGCAGGGATCAGTAACAGAAAGGCCGTAAGTTAAATTCAAAGGTTTTTTTTAAGATTGGCTTAAAGGTTGCTGCATAGGCAGAGATTGTCTGCCTTCTTGTAAAAAGCTCTCTAGCATTTCAATCCACGCTAAATATCTTTAGCCTTTTCTAATCACAAATGGTCCTAAATATAGAACATCAAGCCCTGAGGCAGCAAAACATCTAAGCGCTTCTTCTTATGAGAGCTGTTGAAAAGGCGCTTGGCCGTAATATTTCTACAGCGCCGCATGGTAGCAGGTTTGGGGCAGTGACTTTTTTGCAGAGGTTCGGCAGCTTTTTGAATCTGCATTTTCATTTTCACTCGTGTGTTATAGATGGTCTTTTTGATAAAGAAGGAAATTTTTATCAAGTCGATGATCTGAATATGATTGAAAGTAAAAGACCTCTAAATGGGGGATAGGGGAGCTTTTGGTTTTTAAAGAATTTTCTTGGAAATTTTATTAATTTTTAGGTTCAAAAGCCCAGTTCAAAGCCTGTCTAGACAGGCTTTGAACTTTCTTGTTGTTTAGCCTTGGATGGATGGATTGAAAAGTATCATTGAATTTCCTATCCTTTTTTTGCCATTTCTGTTATTGCCGGAAATAGAATGTTTTTCATAGCCAAGATGATCTTCCATTTCTTTTTCAAGAAGATGCTCTATCATATTTTTGATCATCTTCTTGACCAGACCATTTTTGCCTGTAAGATCTTCCATTGTTTTACAGACCTTAAAGAAGGATGTTATTAACATTAGTTTCACAAATTTTCAAATTTTTCCATTTACATCCTTCGCAAATATGGTGGAAAACAGAAAGACTTAGACGTTGTTCAATACGAAGTAATGCTTCTTTCCATGTAATGCAATCACCCGGTATAAATCCAAAAGCTTTCTCATGTCTTTTATTCAAAGATATAAAAAGGGCTTTACATTGATTCTCCTTCTTATGAGGACATGCATTGCAAATAGAATCTGTCCTGTTGGTAATAATAATTTCCTGATCTGGATTAGATTTGAGCTGATCTAAAATTTTTTGAAAATTATTAATAAAAGCTTCAGAATACCCTTTTCCCTGAAAATTCATTGCACAAAGAAAATGGTGAGGATAAAAATAAATTTTCTTAAACATAATTTATGGATAACTTTCGCCTATATGAAGCATGATAATTTTATTATTTTGTGTTTCATTCTTTAGATTCATAAGTTGAACATAAGGCATTTCAATAGGATCTTTAGATAATTTATAGCTTCCCCAATGTATTGGTATCATGTAATGAGCATTTATTGAACCTCCCTCGCCTAAAGGCGAAGGATTCCTGGTTCGTGGCTCCGAGCAA
>CAYXMS010000047.1:0-5789 GCA_964466185.1 uncultured bacterium | reverse complement strand
AGAGAAATTTTACCAAATTAATCAAATTTTTGCTTTAGATTTCAACAGGCCCCTATAAGGCAGTTCCAAAGAGGTCTTTGGCTATTCATTATGGAATTCGTGACAAATCAAAAATAGAAAAAATAAATCTCCCATCAGCATTAGAAGGGTGTTTGCATACACAGGTAGTTAGCTGTGGGGAAGATGTTATTCCTATGGGATTAGGCAACTTGGCATGGTTGGGGATTTTAGTTGGTCATGCTGAAAAAGCTCTTCAAAAGGTGCAAGAAATTTCTATAGAGATCGATAGTGGAAAACGATCACCCTATTTTTGCGAGGAAGAGTTTAATGGTGTTGTATTAAATTTGAAGGATTAATTTGGAGTAGTTGATGGATGTATTAAAAAATTTTTCTGATAAAATGAAAGGTGTTGGCGACGATGAATTTTTGTGCCTTTTGCAATCGAATAAGAAGCTTGAAAAGTTTATGAGGGCTCTTAATTTTTATGATTTTGGTCGTAATTATGGAGACGTGTTAATCAAGGCTGTTTCTTCATTTGCATGCCAGAGTCCTGAACGAATTAAGCGTTATTTTGATGGAGATCAATATGATCTCACTAGTATATAAGGGATTTTATTTCTTTTGTGACGAAGAATAGTTTTTTTTTAGGTCGTGATTTCGAATATTCCCCTGAAGTTTTTCCCTTTGTAGTTGATCTGCTTGAAAAAGCATCTGAAGGGAAAAAGGAGATCAGTTTCTTTGAATTTGGTACAGGCAGCGGTTTGGATGCAAGGGAAATCGCTCTAATTCTTTCTCAAAGAGAGGCTAGAAAAGTTGGTATATACGGTTATGATCCAAACAGTGATCCTGTTGAAGAGGTCACTCTTCTTTTGCCCGAAGATATTGACTCAGGACTCTTTGATATATTCCTTGCTAAATGGGTATTGCACCATGTCCCACCTGAATGTCGATGGCAAGATCTATCTACATTTTACAATGAATGTTGCTCTAAAATCATATTAAGCGCAAGCTCGTTTGATTTATGATTAACGAGCGTAAATCGTATGTCTTGCGCTGTTAAAATAGATCAGCCGGCAACTTTAGTGTATCGTCCCAGAAGGCCGGAGAGAACCAGGTTATATCAAACGATTCAAAATGAACTCGAGTCCTGGTTGGAAATACGCTCTTTGGAAGATCTGCCGGTTTTTGTGGAATTTGAAAAAGATTTTATTGAAACATGTCGTACATGTCGTTAAAATTACTATCCTTGCGAGGGAGATTCAACTTATCAACGACGGCGTAATACCCCTAGCTTTAACCAGAAGATCTATCAATTCTACTAGAGTCTTGTACATTAAATTTAAAACTTGGGAAAAATAATTAAGAAATTAAAACTAAAGAAGCTAGATTTAATACATATTATAAAAAAGTCTATAATGTTTTAAAATAATTGATTTAAAAAAACCGTTTTGTTTATAATTTACTCTATTTTTTAGCATTTTTTTTACTATTGTTTAAAACAAGGAGAATTATATGACAGCTGTTGCAACTAGAATATCCTATAATGAATGGCAGTTGCGTCAAGCTTTAACTGGTATGAGTCAGGCAACTGAATTTAAGGCAGCTTTAAGAGAATGGAAAATTATAGATGTAAAAGATTTAGAGGAAAACGAAGGATCTGAAACCTGTCTTTGCGGACATTATCCTATCAGAGAGATTTTTACCGTATTTAATGCTACTACTGGAAAAACTGCTTTAATCGGCAGTGTTTGCATTCGATTTTTTTATCATGAAGGGCAGTTTACAGGAGCCCATACGATCATTGATTCTTTAAGGGGCTTAAAGCGAAACCCTTTAAATTCGGCTAATGAAAGGTTAGTGAAGCTGGCTCAAGATTTTGGATTAATTAGGCAAGCAAATGTAGATTTTTATGTCGATATTTGGCGCAAGCAAAAATTAACAAATCCCCAAAGAGTCTATAAAAGAAATTTAAATGAAATTATTCTTTTAGGTTTGGGATATACTGCATATCAAGCATTGCAACGGATCAAACGAAATCCTACTTTATCAGCAGGCCCCAAATTAATTAATTTAGCTTTTGCAAAAGGTGTTTTTAATTCTTGGGAAAAAACTTTTTATTTAAGTAATTGGAAATTTTCTCATAGTAGATTAAGCCTTAAACAACAACAGAAGAAATTAGCCTTAAACCAAAAATTAATTCGACAGGAAGCTGTTTTAGATTTGCAATTAGCAACGGAAGAAACGGCAATAGAAGGGGAATCAGCGGCTCAGGGAGCGCAAAGAAAGGCTATTTAAAACTTTTTTTTTACGCTAAAGGCACAAGAAAGCCAACCATTTTAATGGTTGGATGAGAAGGGACATCTTCTCTTGGCCTAGATATTGTAAGACTTGAGAGATTAAACAAATATTGTTTGAAGCTAGAATCCAACGTTCTTTAGACGTTGGAGCATGTCAAATTCTATACATGGTAGATTCTGTTAAAGATCTGGTATAAAGTCCTATTTCCGGTAAAAATTGTATTTCAAAATCAAAATTGTTAATTTGCAAGTGCTGTTGCATAAATTCTTTAGAAATAACATTTCTTTGCAATAAGATTTGCAAAATAACTTGATTTTTCTTGGAAAGATTTTGAATTTTTAGCGGGCAAGGGGACTGTAAAAGAAGAGAGCTATTAACTAAAGGCTCTATAAACCCTTGTAAGCTGTTGAAAGGAACATTTAATAAAAATATTTCTAAAACAATCATATAACACTCATCTGCTCTGTCTTTTATGGTTAATAACCTGGTTAGTTCATTGTGCACAGCTGATAAAGATATGGGGTTAAAATTACTAATAAAAGTTTCTAAAATAGCTAAAGCTCTTTTAGTTGTTATTGCATTTTTTATCGAGGGATTTAAGGCAGTATTGATTACAAAATTCAAAAAGTTTTTTTGAAAAGTTTCAGTTTGCAGAAGTCCTTTAATACAGGGATGTTGTATTAATCCTTGAAAAATAATGTTGCAGCTATAGAAAGGTAAATGGTCAGTGGTTTTCAAATTATTAAAAAGATTTAAGAGTAAAACTTCCGCACAAAGAATATGCTCATCAGCTTTAAGATTTGTTAATTGAAATTCTATTTCAAAAGGTTCAGCTACATGTGGATATGCTCTAAGCGTTGCTTGGAAAGCCTCATAAGCAGCTATGGTTATGAGTTCGATTTTTGTTTTTTGCCGGGCTTCTTCTGTAGATGTTCTTTGTCTTGCTAATAAGCTTGCAGCAGTTTCATTTGCAGATCTTGAAAATCGTGAAATTGGCAATATAGACATAAGATGCTCCTTAAAAAATTTTTTGACAAAAAAAATATGTCAAATTGTAAAAAAGATCAAGATCATTTTCCTAGTAAAGAGATCAGCGGATGAGATCAGTCCTATATTATAGGTCTGATTATATATTGCGGCAGAGGTTTGGAGTCTAAATAAACCTAGTTTTATTTAACATAACATATATTATCAGACGTAATCCATATATCCTTTTCCACTCCCTTTCGTCTAAGACATCTAACGAATTTGCTGCAGCTATAATAGACATATCCTTAAAAATTAAAAATGTTTAAAACTTTGACTTTGATCTGGGACAATTTTTCTCATCTATAAAATAAAATCCCATCTTGCTTCTTTTTAATCCGCTGTTTTACAATTTAAAATATAGAATATTAAAAAAATGAAACAGACATTTATTTGCTTTTATTTTTTAATAAACAATATAAAAAAAGGTCTTAAAAATCAGGTTGTTATGGATTTTTTTAAAGATATAGCCCAATCCCCTATTTCTCCGACATTTTTACAAAAACATCTACCTTGGCTGGACACTCCGCTTTTTATGCTGGGAGAAACGCCGATTACAACTTATAATATTTTGCAGTTTGTCATAATTATCTTTTTAGCTTATTTGCTGGCTAGTTTTGTCCGCAGATGGGTTAGAAGACTTGTTGAAAAACGAAAACATATACAACCCAAAACAGCTAATAATTTAAGCAAAACCGCTTTTTATTTTATTTTTATCATGGGTCTTTTCTTTGCTATGACCACAGTTGGCCTTAATTTCACCTCTTTGGCGGTTGTTGCAGGTGCTCTCAGCGTTGGCATTGGCTTTGGGTTTCAGTCTGTTGTGCAAAATATAGCAGCCGGTATTTTTCTGCTTTTGGAAAAGCATATTCGTATAGACCATATTATCCAGTTAGAATCAGGCCAGACCGGCAAAGTCATGGCAATTAGACTGAGGACTACTGTTTTAAGAACTTTTGAAAATACAGCGGTTTTAGTGCCTAACGCAGAAATGATCTCGAAAAAAGTTATAAATTTCAGTCTGATTAAAGATAAACGCAGACTTCTATTACCTTTTTCCGTAGCCTTTGGCTCTGATAAGAAAAAAATGACAGAAGCTTTAGTTAAAGAAGTTAAAAAAGTGCCTTATACAGCCGCCAATACACAGCCTAATGTCTGGCTGATCAAAATTGGTGACAGCGGATTGGAATATCAACTAGCTGTAATAATCGAACTTAAAGGAGCTTTTTTGGCAGAGATTAAATCTACTTATTTTAATTTGATCGAAGATGTTTTAAAACAAAATCAGATCGAGATTCCTTATCCCGTACGAGATGTCAGGATGAAACAGAAGGCTTTGTCTTAAATAGATTTTATATTTAACAAAAAATGAATCCATGAAAAGTCTTAAATTTTTAATTCTAGCAGCTGTTTTTCCTATTTTTTCTGTTTTTACTCAAACAGTTTTTTCTGAACATCTGCATCAAGGTTGGCAACAAACCTTTGAAGTAACCAATTGGCTTGTGAAAACTCAAAGCCCTTTTCAAAAAATCCAGGTATTTGAAAACCCCCTGTTTGGAAAGGTTTTAGTTTTAGATAATATTGTACAAATTACTGAAAAAGATGAATTTGTATATCAGGAAATGTTGGCCCATGTTCCTCTTTTTGCTCATGAAAACCCAAAACAGGTTCTAATTATAGGCGGAGGAGACGGCGCTATTTTAAAAGAGGTTTTAAAACATAAAACTGTAGAAAAAGCAACGCTTGTAGATATCGATGGACTGGTTATGGAAATTTCCCAGAAATATCTGCCCATGCTCTCTCAAGGAGCTTTTCATAACCCTCGAGCAAATGTAATTGTAGGAGATGGCATCGACTTTGTGAAAACAACAAACCAGAAATTTGATGTTATCATTGTAGATACAACAGACCCTATTGGACCTGGAGAAGTTTTGTTTTCTAAAGATTTTTTTGCCGGCTGTAGGAGATGTTTAAATAAAAATGGTGTTTTAACGATTCAAAATGGCGTTGTTTTCTTGCAAAAAGAAGAGCTGAAAATGACCCAAAAAAACCTTTCCCCTTATTTTAAAAATATAACTTTTTATTTAGCCGATGTGCCCACTTATATAGGAGGAGCAATGGCCATGGGCTTTGCTACCAATAATACAAAATATTTAAAGATGAAGCAAAAAGAGCTAGAAAATAAAATTTCTAAAAATATTCAGGGAAAGCTCAAATACTATACCCCTAAAATACATAAAGCAGCTTTTGCCTTGCCTGCCTGGGTAGAAAATTATTTGGCTAATTAATTGACCGAAAAAAAACATAGCACAAGCCCCTTGCTTTAAATATAAGAAGTAAATCAACTAGACTATATACTGCCCCCCGTTAAGAGAACTGGCCTAAATATGGAGAACTAAGGGAAAATAGACAGCCACAAAACAGGGAAAGATTATGAAAAGAAGAAAGTGGACACCAGAGGCTAA
>CAYXMS010000046.1:0-6613 GCA_964466185.1 uncultured bacterium | reverse complement strand
GAGGCAAACAAGTTTGGCCTAAAAAGTTGTCCAGCCCAATGGGTCCACCTCACTATAAATTCATTATTCATTTATAATAATACCTTTAAAATTCATGCTCTTTAATGCTCTGTTATATTTAAAGAGCTTTATAAAAAATATTTTAAAACCCCCGTAATTATTGTGAAAAATTATACAATAGTTGAAAAATCCACTCTTTTTGAAGCTTTAAAAAGGATTTATCCCGACTCTTCAAATACCACGATCAAAAGCCTTATTAAAAAAAAGCAGGTCTATGTAGGTTCAATTTTAAAAACCAAACCAAAAGATCCTGTCGAAAAAGACCAGCTTATATCTATACGACCTATTACTAAACAAATCCCCTACGGTATTAAAATAATCTTTGAAGATGACGACATCTTAGTCATTAATAAGCCCGAAAACTTATTAAGCGTTCCGTTAGACAAAGAAAAAGCCGACAATGCTTTGTTTGTTTTAAGAACTCACTTCAAGACCAAAAGTATTTTTGTAGTACATAGAATAGATAAAAAAACCTCAGGTGTCATGATTTTTGCCAAACACCAAGAAGCCATTGACAGGCTTAACTTGATGTTTAAAAAACATCAACTTAAAAGAGAATACTTAGCTATTGTTGAAGGCCACTTAAAAGAATATGCAGGTACTTGGAAAAGCTCTCTTATAGAAAACAAAGAATATTACGTAAGATCAGTAGATACTGAAAAAAATGAAGAAGCTAAAATCGCAGTTACTCATTTTTCAGTAATTAGAAGATCAAAGAGTTTTACCTATTTAAAACTTAACTTGGAAACCGGTCGAAAACATCAGATTAGAGTTCATTGTAAAGATGCCGGCCATCCAATCTTGGGAGATAACCGATACTCTTCTTTTAAAAGCCCTATTTCAAGGTTATGTCTACATTCGTATCTTTTAGAGTTTTTACATCCCATGACAGATAAAAAAATGAGCTTTATTGCTCCCGTTCCTCAGAGTTTTAAAAAGCTCGGCGGATTTTAAATTCAAATTGGTCATATGAAAAGATTTTAACCTGTTTGAATGAGCCGATTGATCCTCCTCTTATCGCTTCAGCGAGAGGGCCTCTTGAGCTGGAGTTTAATTATGATCAAAGATCTGAATATGATTAAGAGTTAAAAAAAACCTTTTTTGAAGATAAGGAATCGGGGAGGTTTTGTTTTAAGGGGGTTTTCTTAAGGATTTTTATTAATTTTTAGGTGTTTAACCTTGGATGGATTTATTGAAAAGAGCCATTAAAATTACTATCCTTTATCCTCTAAAAGTTCTTTTGGTAATATTTTTTTTATCTGTATCCAAAAGTTTCTGTGCAAACCATTACCTTAAAAAATTATTGGGCATATGTCTCTTAAACAAATAATAACAATACGGTGTCGCAGATTTTACTAGAAATCGATGTCGTAGCAATGGCTATTTTTGGTCCTAACAAAAGGAACCACTTTAGATCTTCTAATTCCCATGTGTGAAGAAGCGGTCTTTATTTCTAAAATCCGTTCAAAATTATCCTGTGAAGTATTTTCTATGGAATTCAAACTAATAGAACTGCTGCATAATAAATGGAGTTTCTGTAAATTTCTTAAGAATTTTTCCCTTCAGATTCCTCCAACCCAGCTCATACAGACCGATCAAGATCTAAAAAAAATACCATTTGAAAAAAAAATAATTTTCAAACGTATTTATTCTCGTTTTTCAGCAGAAATATTAATAAAAAAAGCTCATGCTGAATTACCTAAAATCAAACACCAAGCAAATAATCCTTACATTGCACAGGAATATATTGAAGGAGAAAAATTATGTTCTTATTCTGTTGCAAGAGACGGCAATCTTTTAGCTTATTCGGAATATCGTGTATTGCAGTCAATGGGCATCGGTGCGGGCATTTCTTTTGTCAGTACTTTTCATAACGATATCTACGACTTTGTAAAAGTTTTTGTGAAAAAGACAAAATATACAGGACAAATATCTTTTGATTTTATTCATAGCAATGATGGAAAGCTCTATTGTCTTGAGTGCAATCCTAGGGCAACCTCTGGCTTGCACTTATTTGAAAGAAGCTCTCAATTTGCTCAGGTTTTTATAAAAAATACAGACAAGATTAATAAGTGTATAGTCGCCAAGCCAGGAATTTATAAAAGAGATCTTTTTTTTACGCTTTGGTACGGATTAAAACAACGAGATTTTTTTAAATCCAACTTTTGGAAAATCCTTTTTTTAGGAAAAAGTCCTTTCTTTTACTTTAGGGATCTAAAATCATTTCTGGCTCTTCCTTTTATTCTATTTCATGTCATGAAAATGACCATTTTTCAAAAGCAGACATTTTATACAGCTATGAGTCGCGATATTGAATATAATGGAGAATCAACATGAAAATATTGCTTTCAGGAATTTCCAGCCCGCTCGGTCTTTTTACAGCAAAGCTTTTGCTGCAAAAAGGATATACAATACGAGGGTTTTCTAGATCTATTCCCAAAAAGAAAATTCCAGGTATTGAGTTTATATCGTGTGATTTGCGATCTTCTTCTAAATTAAAAAAGCTAGTTAAAGGATGCGATGCAATTATTCACATTGCAGCACTGTCCTCTCCTTGGGGAAAAAGAAAAGATTTTTTCGAAATAAATGCTGAGGGAACTAGAATTTTACTGACAGCTGCTTTAGAAGAAAACTGTAAACGCTTTATTTATATATCAACCCCTTCAATTTATTTTGAATATAAAGATGCTTTAAATATCTGCGAACATAAATGCGCCAAACGACCTGTAAACGATTATACGGAATCTAAATTACAAGCTGAAAAATATATAGAGTTAGCTAAACATAAAGGCCTAGAAACCTTTATTTTGCGTCCTAAGGCCCTTTTTGGTCCGGGAGACAACGTACTTGTTCCGAGAATTCTAAAAGTTCTTAAAAAAGGCGGGGTTCCTCGTTTTTTCAATCATGACATATTAATTGATGTTACTTATGTTGAAAATGTAGCTTATGCTATTGCTCTTGCGATAGATGCAGATAAGAAATATTCCGGATCTCGATATAACATTACAAATGGAGAACCGCTTCCTCTTCATACAGTAATTCAAATGTTGTTAAAAGAAATGGGTTATGTCTACAAAGAACGAAAGATTCCCTACACTTTAGCAAAAATTTTTGCTTATCTTTCTGAAAAAATGGCAATCATTACACGGAAAGAACCAGCGTTTACTCAATATTCTGTGGGGGCTCTTGCCTTTTCGCAGACGCTTTCGATAAAAAAAGCCAGAAAAGAACTTGGTTATCGTCCAATAATTTCAATCAAAGAAGGAACTATCCGATATGGAAAATGGTGGCATGAAAATCATCATATTTAATACAGGATATTGCTTTGGACCAGGAAAAATAGCTTATAGAACAAAATCCTGGAAAAAGGTTCGGTTTTCTGCAAGGATATTTTTGATACAGACCAAAAAATATGGGAACATCCTCTTTGATGCAGGTTATGCAAAGACATATCTTGATGATATTGCACCTTTGTATAATTGGCTGCTTCCCGTTCATATCTCTAATACCGATACACTTAAAAAACAACTGAAAGATCAAAATATAGCGCTTTCGGATATTGCTTATGTGTTTATCTCTCATTTTCATGCCGATCATGTCGCCGGCTTAAAAGAGCTTAAAGGCATTCCATGGATATATCGGGAAGACGCTCTGAAACGCTTGCAACAAATGGGGAAACCGAGAGCTTTCAAACATGGTTTTTTTTCAGCGATGATACCTGATATTCCTAAAGGTTCTATTGCGCTTTTGGAAACAGATTTTAAAAAGCCTTTCTTAAACTCTGACTTAAGAACTTGCTTGCTTTTTAACGATTCCAATTTTCAAGCTATTGA
This sequence comes from uncultured bacterium, assembly GCA_964466185.1. Lineage (GTDB taxonomy): Bacteria > Chlamydiota > Chlamydiia > Chlamydiales > SM23-39 > CAZTYI01. The sequence continues at coordinate 2,720 of CAYXMS010000046.1, read as the reverse complement.
TTTACCAGGACATGCACTAGGACAAATGGGCCTTTGTATTGAAAATACATTTTTTGTTGCTGATGCAGTTTGGTCGAAAGAAGCAATTGCTACCAATATAATGCCCTCTTTAATAGGGTTACTGTTACAGGCTAACCGAAAAAAATACCTTCATACATTTCAACAAATCCAAAAGATAACACAAAAACATCCTAAACTGACATGTCTTCCGACGCATATAATGAGGGAAATATGAATATCTTTATAACTCTTTATGCATATTATACAGCCCTTTTAAGACGGCGATGGAATCGTAAAAAAATTGAACGCCATCAAAAAAAACGGTTAGCCTTTATTTGGAAATATGCTAAAAAAAACTCCCCTTATTATGCAAAATTATATGCTGGAAAGAAAGCTTTCTCTGAACTTCCGATTCTTTCAAAAGAAGCAATGATGAACCATTTTTCTTTATTTAATACCGTAGGCATCAGCAAGGAATTCGCCTTTGATCTTGCTTTAAAAAAAGAGCAAAAAAGATCTTTCGACTCCAACTATGGAAACATTTCAATTGGATTATCATCTGGCACTTCAGGCAATAGAGGCCTTTTTTTAGTTTCTGAAAAAGAAAGATCTCTTTGGGCAGGAAATATTTTAGCAAAAATACTCTCAACTTCTCTTTTTAAAAAAACATCAATAGGGCTGTTTTTACGGGCGAACAATCGATTGTATGAAACGCTTAAATCAAAGACTGTTTCCTTTATTTACTTTGATCTTCAAAAACCATTTCAAGAGTTATTGCAGGAATTAGAAAAAAATAAACCTGATATTTTAGTTGCTCCCCCATCAGTCCTGCGTATATTGGCAGAGCATAATCTTCGATATGTTCCTAAAAAAATCATTTGCTGTGCAGAAACATTAGATTCTATCGATGAAAAATATATATCTTTATATTTCAAAAAACAGATTCATCAAATATATCAGTGTACGGAAGGATTTTTAGGAATAACCTGCGAAAAAGGGAGTCTTCATATTAACGAAGATGTGATATTTTTAGAAAAAGAATACATCGATAAATCAAGCGGAAGATTTATTCCAATCATCACAGACCTTTACCGGACTACACAACCCATTATTAGATATCGTTTAAATGATGTCCTGATTGAGCAAAAGACCGCCTGTCCTTGCGGAAGTCATTATCTAGCCCTTAAAAAAGTAGAAGGCCGGTGTGATGATGTTTTATATTTTCGTAAAAAAAATGGGCAATTAGAACCGATGTTCCCAGATTTTATAAGACGGCAAATTATCTCATTTGATGAATCAATTAAAGAATATCAGATCATTCAAAAATCTCCAGATAAACTCGATCTTTATATTAATCCTTGTACGAAAGCAATGTCAGAGCATCTGCATAAATATTTTATCAAACAAGGTTTTCTGCCTCCGGTTATTAATTTGATAGATTCAATGTTACAGCGAAAACAACAAAACAAGTTAAGACGCATTATTCGAGATTTCTATGTCTAAAACAATTACTCTTTTTTTTTCAGATGAAATTGATGCTATTGAATGGCCAAAAGCCTATGAAGGCAGTTTAATCAAAGAATACTTTTTGATGATGATGAAACAAGGGGCTGAAAAATTTGTGAGCAACGGCATTTCAAAGCTCGCTATTCTCCAAATCGGAGACAAATTTATTCCTCTAACAATCAATGATACAGAATTTTCAAACTCATATGTAACTTCTATTTATTCTTATCTACCATATGCAAAACAAGAAATGCTGCGACATAAAAAAAATCTGCTTTTTTATATCATGCATCCTCTTTTTAAATTACTATCTATTTGGTTCAAAAAAACTTCCATTAACAGAATCGTCATAGTTAACAATTTTTTGTTCTCAACAAATTTATATGATCACCTTACTGAAGTTGAAATTAAGCAAATTCACTGCTATTTAATCAAAAATTTCCCAAGCCATACCATCATGTTCCGTTCTCTTAATAACCGCATTGAAAAAGCCCTGATGAACGCTCTTAAAGACAATGCTTATAATTTTATTACCTCTCGAAGTGTTTACTTTTTTGATCCGGAAGCATTTCAAAATCTACCCCATAAAAAACGCTGGATCTATACGAAAGACCAGAAATTATTGTTAAATGAGGGTATTTCTATTTTAGAACATGATGAATTCTCTAAACAAGATGTATCGAAAATCAAAGAACTCTATGACATGCTCTATTTAAAAAAATATTCTTACTTAAATCCTCAGTTTACAAAAGCCTTTTTTTCAATGGCTTTAAAAAGCAAAAGCTTCACTCTACAAGGGATAAAATATCATAATGAATTGATAGGTGTTATAGGGCATTTTACTCAAAAAGGAATTATGACAACGCCTATCGTTGGTTATGACACAACAAAACCAATAGAGTTAGGTCTTTATCGTATGTTAACAGCTTTAGTGCTTAGACATTCGTTACAATCAAAAAAAATGTTTCATATGAGTTCAGGAATAGGACATTTTAAAAGACAACGTGGAGCTACTCAAGAGTTTGAGAGCATGGGAGTATATACAAATCACCTGCCCTTATCTAGACAGCTTCCGTGGAAATTCCTGCAATTTATTTTCAATAGATTAGCGAAGTCTATTATTAGCAAAAATAAACTATAAAAGATTACTCTTAAATTCAGTAAGCGGCAATTCTACCCATCTTTTTTAAAATTCACTTTAACCGGCATTCTTT
>CAYXMS010000045.1:0-7035 GCA_964466185.1 uncultured bacterium | reverse complement strand
CAGCTTATCCCGCCCCTAAAGGAGCAGGTTTTGCTGGTGTTTTTTTTGATAAAAAATAAGCTGGCTTATTTTCTGCGCATTTTACTAACAATTGCTTTCCAAGTGATCACAAAGTAAAGAGCGCTAACGCCAATTAAAACGTAGATTAAATTTGCAATCCATAGATTGCCAAATACATAATCAACAAAATTAAACTCTAAAAGACCCCATAGGCCCCAGTTAATACCGCCGATTACAACGAGTACAAAAGCTACTAAATCAAATTTTTTCATTTCTCAAACCCCTTTAAGTTTTTAATTTACGTATCATTTTCTGAAATCTCAAAAAAAACATTTTTATGCAAGCTTTTTTTCAAAAAAAAATTATAAATAGCTAAAAATTAATGTTTTTTTAAAAAAAATAAGTTAGGCTAAAAAACAGAACCAGCAGAAATAATATAATCCACAAGTTTTTATGATACAGCCTCTTTCAGAAAAACTCAGGCCCAAAAACCTAAATGAAGTTGTCGGCCAAAACAATTTATTGGGCCCTGATGGTTTTATTTTCAAAATTATAGCTTCTAAAAAGCCGGCCTCTTTATTACTTTTTGGTCCGCCGGGATGTGGTAAAACCACAATTGCCAGACTTTATGCATCTGCTTTCAATCTGCCGTTTAAAAACATCTCAGCGGTTTTTTCTTCTGTAACAGAGATAAAAAATTTAGCACAAGAAGCTAAAAACAATCCGCTTTTCGGTTCTTCAATGGTACTTTTTGTTGATGAGATCCACCGTTTTAATCGCGCACAGCAAGATGCTTTTCTGCCTTACATAGAAGATGGGAGTATTATTTTGGTAGGAGCGACCACTGAAAATCCATCTTTTAATCTAAACAGCGCCCTGCTTTCCAGATTAAACGTATTGACTTTAAACCTGTTAACTGAAAAAGATCTGCTTTCAATCATTACAAGATATGAAAAATTAGTAAAGCCTTTGCCTTTCAAGGAATCTGAAAGAAAAATCTTAGTCTCTTATGCTCATGGAGATGCCCGTTATTTATTAAATCTTTTAGAAAATCTGGATAGAATGGACAGCTGGGATGAAAAGACCATTTACAGTCTGTTGCAACGTAAAAAAGCGCTTTATGACAAACATCAAGAGCAGCATTTCAATCTGATTTCAGCTTTACACAAATCAATACGCGGATCGGATCCCCAAGCTGCTTTATATTGGTTTTGCCGCATGCTAGAGGGCGGAGAAGAACCTCTTTATTTAAGCCGCAGGCTGATTCGCATGGCTGCAGAAGACATCGGCCTGGCCGATCCTGCTGCCTTAAATATAGCTTTAAATGGCTTTAAGAGCTATCAAATACTGGGATCTCCGGAAGGAGAACTGGCTTTAGCAGAAGTAATTATCTATTTAGCCTTAGCTCCTAAAAGCAACCGTCTTTATACAGCTTATGACAAGGCTAAAAAACTAGCTGAAAAAACCAATCATCTTTTTCCTCCCAAACACATTTTAAATGCGCCTACCAAGCTAATGGAAAAATTGGGCTATGGCAAAGGATATGTCTATGATCATGATGCTAAAGACAATTTTTCCGGCCAAAATTATTTTCCTGATGATTTATCTTGTCAAAAGACACAAGAGGAACTAGTTTTTTATACTCCTTTAGAACGTGGTTTTGAAAGAGAGCTAAAAAAAAGGATTGAATATTTTCAAAAGCTCAAAAAGAACAAAGATAATTATTCAAGCCATTAATTTTAATAAACTTAATACTTTTTAACCAAAAGTTACTATCTAACAGAGTTTTGATCTTTTTCATCTGGAAAAAGGATTTTTCTTTCATCTGAAAAAGAGAAAAATTTAGGTTTTTCTTCAGTACTGGTCTGTTGCTGATTTTGAAAAATACCATCTTTATTAATAAAAACTTTCAGATGTCCGGTTTCGTTTAAAACCATAAAGCCACTATGTTCTCCCCCATGGATTAAAATTCCTTCATTCCCCAAATTACCGGACACAATCAAATGTGGTATTTGCTGCATAACGCCTAAAGCTGCAATGGGATCTGGTTTATTACCAAAAAGAGCAAAACAAGGGTTCATACCGCCTCTGACAATAGCAGAAGCAAAGCCTTCTTGGTCGGCCAAACCGAAACCGCCACTGCCATCATTTAAAATAGAAAAAGAACCAACTACTTTTTCGCTTTCATTTTTTAATAAAATGCCAGTTGTAGAAGCTGTTATTTTAGCTTTTCCCTGTCCATCGAAAAGCTGCAGTGTCCCCTCATTTTTAGCGTTAAGTTCCAAGGCATTTTCCTGATTTTCATTTTTTAACAGTATTTTAGCCAAATCATCTACAGCCAGAACCAATCTTTGCGAGCCGTCCTGATCTAAGAAAACCATTTGCGGACTATTTTGAACTACTTGTAATTTTATGCAAGCTGAAGAAGATTTATTTTTAATAACCAGCTCCTCTACTTCCATGCTATAAACCAAGTTAATGCTAAAAAACAAGATTATAGCTACAAGCTTTTGTCCGAAATTAAACTTCATTAAAACTCTCCCTTTTCCAAAAATTTATAAATCCAGTTTTTACCGGAACTCTTTTTAGCTATTGCAAGATTTACATAAAATTTCAACCTAAAAATATTTTCCATTTATTTTTCAGCCAAATCAGCTAGTAATTTTAAAAGCTAAAAACCTGAACTTATCTTAAAAAGTTTTTTCAACTGGTAAAAATATTTTTTTTATACTATTCTAATTTTCACTTTTTTCTTGGATATCATTTTATGTTAGATATAACTACAACAAAAAAAATAAAACTAAATTTATCTGATTATAATTTTAAAAAAGATATTAAAAATCGGATTTTAATTTCTCAGTTTACAGCTTTAGACATTGCCGTTTTAGAAGAAATCTTATTCAGCCCTTTAAAAATTTCTCTGACAGAATTTATCAATAATCAAGATTTATCCAAAGATCCAAATCTTATTTTAAAATCTTTGGAAAAATTAAAAAACACAGAGCTTTTAAATCTGCAGGGCGAATGGATAATAGTAGATAAAGGCCTGCGCAAATATTTTGACTTTCAAATCCTAACTTTTGAAGATGATTTCCAGCCAAATTTAGAATTTATCTATCATCTTTTAAAAAAAGTTCCTATTCATGTACTGCCTCCCTGGTATGCTTTACCTAAAACATCTACAAACATTTTCCAGTCTATCATAGATAAATTCTTATCAACTCCCCCTAATTTTGAGCGTCATCTGAAAGAGCTAAAACAAAAAGATGATATTTTTCAAAAGCTGATTGAAGAAGTGTATACTAGTCCATATTTGGAAGCAAAAGCCCCTATTTTAAAATCAAAATACAAACTGTCTGATTTTGAATTCCACAAAATTTTACTTTTTTTAGAATTCAGTTTTGCACTTTGTTTAACCTACAATAAGACAAAAAATGGACTGGAAGAAAAAATAGTTCCTTTTTGGCATTGGCAAAAATATTTAACGTTTTTACAAAAAACCAAACCTACGACAATTGCTGACAACAGTCGAATTAAAAGAGAACATGTCTCCGATTTTGGATTTTTAGAGGATTTTATAAAATTCTTACAAAAAATCATAGAAAATCCATTAGCTTATGATGTGCTGTCCCTTTCTAAGGCAATGCAAGACGAAAAAATTACATCTGCTCCTTGTACCCGATTGCTTCCTAAAGCTCTTTTTTTGAAATTAGTTAAAATCCATGAAGGAAAACTACAAGCAACAGATAATTTAGAAAATTTTTTACAGCTGCCAATGGATAAGCAAAGTCTTAAACTTTTAGAAAATCCCACTAAGTTTATGCCCTTTTCCCAAGAACAAATTAAAACAGCTGCCGGAAGCATAGAACGTGCTTTAAAACATGAATGGCTGGATTTAGATAAATTTGTTGAAGGCATTATTATCCCTTTAGATCCTGATAAAAACATCAAATTAACCGGTATAGGTAAAAATATTTCTTATGAATTGCCGATTTTTTCTGCTGATGAAAAAAAACTTTTTAAACATGTTATTTGTTCTTATCTTTATGAAGCTGGCATTACAGCTATCGGCCATGTAGTCTCAGAGAGTCAAAAACCTGTTTGTTGTTTCAAAGTCACTAATTTCGGCAAAAAAATTTTTGAGATTTAAGCCATATTTTTTACAAAAAAAACACTACTAAATATGTATATATTTAAGCTATATTTTCTTTTTTAGGAAAAAATGTTAAAATCAAAATTATGGCAAGTAATAAAAAAAACAATCAAGATCTAGTCTCTAACCGCAAAGCCTATCATAACTACGAAATTCTAGAAAAATTTGAATCCGGCATTGCTCTTTTGGGCACTGAAATCAAATCGCTAAGATCCGGCGGCGGTTCTTTAAACGAGGCTTATATAACCGTCAAGCAAGACAATCAGTTATGGCTGATCAATTCTTATATTGCGCCTTATAAATTTGGCAGTTCCCACAATCATGAGCCAACTAGGGACAGAAAACTTTTAATGCACAAAAAAGAAATTTTAAAGTTAAAAAAAACAGCTAGTGAAAAAGGACTTTCATTGATACCGCTTAATTTTTTTCTAAAAAAAGGCCTGGTTAAAGTTAAATTAGCTATAGGCAGAGGAAAAAAACGGCACGACAAAAGAGCTTCAATCAAAGAAAAAGAAGAAAAAAGGACTATGCAAAAATTCTTAAAGCGTTAAACTTAAATATTGACAGGGTTATAAGAAATATCTTATTTTATCGTTTCAAAGAACAGAGGGAAATATGAAAGTTGTCGTTTCAAAACAAGAACTTGTTAGTGCGATCAGTAAAATTCAAACTCTGATTTCTAATAAACCAGCAATTCCCATTCTTTCTAATGTATTAATAGAAACCAATGGAGACAGACTAATCATTAGTGCTACAGATTTAACGACCTCGATGCGCACGGCAACTGTCGCCAAAGTCATTCAAAGCGGATCTATTGCTTTACCTGCCCGCAAGTTTTTTCAACTAGTAAGAGAAATTACAGCACCGCAGCTTAAAATATCCTTAATTTCTCCGGAAATGTCTGAAATTCTGGCAGGATCTTCAGTTTTTAAGATCAAAGGCATGCATAAAAATGAATTCCCTACTATTCCCGAATTCCAAGGCAAAGCACAAATTAAATTTACGCCATCGATACTCAAAGAAATTTTAGCTAAAACTTCTTTTGCCGCAGCAAGAGACGACAGCCGTTATGTTTTAAACGGCCTTTTATTACAGATTAAAAATAATCAAGCTTCTTTTATTGGAACTGATGGCAAACGTTTAGCTAGAACTTATACCAAGATTGAACTGGACAATTCTTTTCAAGACTCTTACATTATTCCCTTAAAAGCCATTGAAGAAATGATTCGCATGCTTGATGAGAATTCAAGCCATGCGACACTTAGTTTAATGTCTGACAAAGTCTTTTTAGAAAATGGACAACTATCTTTAACCACCAAATTACTTTCCGGACAGTATCCGGATGTAGAAAGAGTAATTCCCCAGAAAAATCCAATTACAGTAAAACTGCACAGGGAAGAATTATCTTCTTTATTGCGTCAGATTTCTTTATTTACTTCAGACAGCAGCGGTTCGGTAAAATTTTCTTTTACAGATGGAGCTTTAAATCTAAATGCCAACAGTTCAGAAATTGGAGAGGGAGCGGTTAGCATGCCAGCAGACTATCATAAAGAAAAACTGGATATTGCTTTCAATCCATATTTTTTCTTAGACATTTTAAGGCACAGCAAAGATGAAACGGTTGATTTTTCTCTTTCTGATTCTTACAATCCTGGTGTAATTACAGATTCTACTGGAGCGCTATTTGTGATTATGCCTATGCGACTGAATGAAAATACAGAAACAGCTGGGGAAGAAAATGCTGCTCTTAACCCTGCGCTTACATAATTTTCGCAATTTCAAAGAAGAGTTTATTAGATTCCATCCTAAGCTCAATTTGATTTATGGAGAAAATGCCCAAGGCAAGACTAATTTATTAGAAGCTATTTATTTACTTTCTACTGGAAGATCTTTTCGCACCAGCAATTATTCTGACTTAATTCGCCATGATGAAAAATTTTTCTTTTTGGAAGCTGAAATTATTAAAGACCTGGTTTCCCAAACAATTAAAATTTATTATGACGGCAATACTAAAAAGATTACCCATAACACTCAGACACTGCCTAATTTCACTTCACTTTTAGGTCTAATGCCGTCAACAGTTCACGCTCCTCAAGATGTTGAACTAATCACAGGTCCGCCGGCCATCCGCCGCCGATTTTTAAATTTGCATCTGGCACAAAGCGATCCGCTTTATGTTCATCATTTAGGCCGTTTTTTCAAAGCTTTAAAAGAAAGAAACTTTTTGCTTAAAAAAAATATTTTATCCAATATTAGCATTTATGAAGCAGAACTAGCCAAATCTGCTGTCTATATTACGCAAAAAAGAGCCAAGTTAATAGCGCATTTAAAAGAACCTTTTGAGCATTTACTCCCACAATTAACCGGCCAAAAAGAGCCTTTTTATTTACGATATGTACCTTCTTTAAATTTTGATGAAGAAAACCCAAAAATGTATTTGAAATACAAAAACACTTTAGAAAAAATGCGTTCTAAAGACCTGCAATTTAGAACAACGCAAGTCGGTCCGCATAGAGATGATTTTATTTTTTATTTAGACCAAAAAATAGCAAAAAGTTTTGCTTCTGAAGGACAGAAAAGAACTCTGGCCTCTGCTTTAAGACTTGCCGAATACAGTCTGCTTTCTTTGCGCATAGGCTCTCCTGCCATTTTAAACATAGACGATTTAGGCGCTCATTTAGATGCTAAAAGAGAAAATCTTTTCCATTCTCTTTTAAAAAACTTTAACCAAGTATTTATTACAGCCCAAAAAGTTTCTCCATTTTTTGAACAGGAATCAGAAATTTCAGCTATTAATATTAAAAAAGGAAAAATTCTTATTTAACTCTGAGTAAGCGGCAATTCTACCCATCTTTTTTAAAATTCACTTTAACCGGCATTCT
>CAYXMS010000044.1:0-7118 GCA_964466185.1 uncultured bacterium | reverse complement strand
GCCAAAGGCAACACGCCTTTGATTGAAGCGATTAAACAAAACAACCTTTACATTATAAAGACCTTAATCGCCAACAAAGCAAATGCGAATCTTCCTGATAAAAAAGGGACCACCCCTCTCATGCATGTAATCCAAAACCGCAACAAAACCATTCCTAAAGTTTTAGACAAAGGTCAAATTATATATGTTGAGCAAGATGGAACAGTTAATCTTTTTCTACTCAAATTTTTAACTGAAAACGGTGCCGATGTAAATGCCAGAAATGCACAAAACAAAACTGCTTTAAATGTGGCAGCAGCTTCAGGCAACATAGATTCTGTTCGTTTTTTGATTGAGAATAAAGCCGATATTATTTTGAAAGATAAAAATGGCAAATCCCCTTTAATCTCAGCCGCTATGAATGGATACACTGAAATTGTCGATCTATTAGTATCAGCTAATGCAGAACTTAATTGCATGGACAATGAACAGCAAACTCCTTTAATCCATGCCGCGCAAAATGGCTATAGCGACATTGTTTATTTACTTTTAAAAAAGGGAGCGCAAGCCAACATGAAAGATCAATTTGGAGCAACCGCTTCAAAACTAGCTAAATTAAGAGGCTTTAGCGAGATTGCCGCAGTTTTAGAAAAAGCTGAAAAACGCTAAGCTTAAAATAAATTCCAATTTCAGTCGGTTACATTTTGTAACCGACTCATTGGGAGTAAGTTTATATTTTAATATCTATTTTTGTTTTCTTTGCTTTTTGGCGCAGAAAAAAAAAGAAATAATTCCCTCTCTTCGAGTTCCGATCAAATAGCCTCTTATTTTTTAAAAAAATCATAAACATTTTAAATAAATCAAAGACTGACATTTTAGTATAAGAGCTTTATCGGAGATATAATATATCTAAAGGCACTCTGTGACATCTATATAACATTCGAATATTCCGATCAATTTGCTAGCTATTTTAGGCTCCTGTTGCAGAGCCAATTTAAATATATGTTGTATAAGTCTAGTATCAAGCCCCTGAAAAAACTCATCGTATATTAAGGCGGGAACAGTTTTCAGATTGTCTATATAAGATAAAAAATTTAAAAGCAACGTTCCGCTTCTATCTTTCATGCAAGACATTTGTAAAAAGGCAACAGTTTCTCTATCATTATTTGCTGCTTTTTCAAATACTTCTATCTGTACATTCACAGAAGAAGAAGGTTTTAACTCATAACATAGCTCATCAATAATATGGACCATAACTTCTTCTTTAAAATGTACTTGTTTTACAATAGGGCTGACAGCTGACATTTAAAACCTCTTAATTTGTAATTTTAAAAAATATTTCTTTTAATATGAAAAAAAAAGAAGAATGGAAAAAAAGTATATCATGCTTAAAATTAAAACAATAGCTAAAAGTATTTTGATGTTTGGACAAATTCAACATTTTATCAAAAAACACTAACAAAACCTGCTCCTTTAGGGATGGGATAAGCTAATACATATAACATTAATATTTTGAAAGTCTTTGTTGTTGTATGTATTGTTTCAAGATTTTCAATGAAGCTTTTCCACAAGAAGAGACAATTTTTCATGACTACTACAACTTCTCTACATACTACCTACCATCAAGAGAAGTGACCCAGATATGGAGAAATATGAGAAAATAGACGACCTATTCTCTATTAAAAAAGACTTGCCTTAGTTGGATAAATTACCAGAATCTGCCACCTTTTCAAATGCTGACAATACAAAAGAACTAATAAAAATGCCTCGCATAATAGTTTCAATCAAATCCAGATTATTTTGTGTTTGTTGATATGTATCGAATGTCTGATAAGATTTATAAGCTTGCATGACAGCTTTAGTTGCGAATAAAGCAACTGATATATAAGCTAAGCTATAAAAAAGCACATATAAATAGGCGCTGTTATAAGATGCCCAAAACAGTTTTTTAAAAATTTCCTGGTACTCTTCTTTATTATAAACAGCTTGAAAAACTTTGTAAAAACCAATTCCAGAAGCGATCAATGCAGAAAACTTTTTAGCACAACCAATATTTTCAGACAATATACTGAACGCAAAAACTGAAGTTTTAAAAGTTGTAAAAAAAACATAAGGCAATTGATGCAAAATGTTCTCTAAATTCCCTGACTGCATAAGATCCACAATTTCTTTAAACTCATCAAATATAGAGATGCCGCTTATAGTCACAAAAACTGCTGTTCTAGTATTTGATTGCATGCGTAAAGCATCAGCTGCCAGCTTAAGAATTCTTTTATTGGGCTTTTCTTCCAATTTGTTGCGTACATACGAACAATTAGCTTTTAAACTTGTATATTGCTCAAGCACATGATTTTTCCAATCCCCAAAACTACTAGCACTTCTTTCTAGAATATGAGAATCATCCTTACCTGAAATTGGTGATAATAAAGCATCAACCATAAATAGCCCCTTTTAGGGTTAAATAATTTTAAGTTTCAAACGCATGTATATTATAACATTTTGAATAAAATTAATTAAGACATAAAAATAAATTTAATTAAAAAAATAAAATAAAACATATATATAAATTATAAAATTTAATTAACTTCACAAAAAATAAAAACAAAATTTTAATTCTTGTTAAAATAAAAAATTTTATATTTATAAAAAAATACCAATGGTAAAATCAAATAAATTTATTACTCTGAAATAAAAGACCTAACAGACTTCAATATTCTTAAACCACAATCTTGAACAGCTCCGAGCCACAAATCCTCTTTAGCAACTAAAATATGCATATCCCATAATCTTTTTTCGTACGTATAATTAAAATTATATCTTAAATTACGCATATAATCCATCGCAGTTCTAGCTTCCGGTTTTTCCTCTCCGCGATATATCCATTCTTTTTTAAACATCCCATAAAATGTATCCCAACGTCTAAGAGCTATATAAGCAATATAAAAACCTATGGCCAGTGACAAAACATTTAATGCACAAAAATTTGTTGTTACAGCTATAACGCCAAGAGCACCAAAAGCAGTTGGATACATTCTTATATGGTTTTGAGCTTTATCATGCAATGTTTGTACCGATAATGTCAGTGTTTTTATATGATCCATAATTTGACCTTATTTATATTTTAATATTTTTTTTAATTATGCTCTCAGCCAACCTGCTAACCTTCCGAATAAACCTGGCTGATTTTCTACAAGCATCGGAATATTTTCGGCAATAGCATCATCATCAGGCGATCTCTTCTCTTCTAAAACCTTTTCTGTAAGAGGCATGGCAAAAGGCCCTAAATCCACCTCATCTGCTGCAGGCGAATTACCATAATGTGCAGATTTAGGTTTGGGTGCATTTACTTTAGAACTTCGCCTGCACGATTCTGATAATAAGCTTAAGCCCATATCAGTTTGTGCTGGAAAATCAGAAGGCACAGATAAATGTTTTTTTGGCGACTCTAATGGAGCCTGATCAGTTTGTACAGCTTGTTCTACATAATTATGTGGTAAAGTTCGACGATTGTATTTTTTCATAAGTTTAAAACAAACTGCTATGCCAGCAATAAAACCAATCCCGAAAACCATAGGAATAACGACAAAATTAGATATTAAAAAACTGATTGAAGCTAAAGCCTTAGACGAAACCCAATAAACTCCTAATGCCATAAAAACAGGGTAGACAATTTTAGTAATAGATGCCGTTTTATCTTTATCAAGATTAGCGCCCTTGGAAGAATATTGTACATTTTCAACACCCCTCTCAAAACCTTGAGAAGCTCCTTGAACAGATCCTTCTAACAACATGTCTCTAGACATAATAAATTTTCTTTTCCTTAGCTTATATTTTGTTAGTTTTTAAATTATTTATACAATGTTATTATTTAAAATACATTAACAACTAATAATAATTAAAAAATAATACTAATCAATTATATATATATCAAGCTTTAAAATAAAATATATTATCCTACATATTTCATAAATAGGTTAAAATATGTCAGCTCTATTTAGCCAGAAAGTGTGACATTAAATGGGGTTTCTACAAGCCCTTTTAGGCAATTTTCAAGATTTTTTCAAAAAATACCATAAAAAAGTTTGTTTTTTTATATTTAAATAAAGGTAAAATATTGTTCTTAAAAATATAAATCTAAAGCTTTAAAATAATGATATAAAAATATGACCGGACCCATTGCCTCCTCTGATACTTTTCAAGCTACAGCCTATCCATCGAACGACAGATCGTTTTATCTGACTCAAACAGACCAAGTAGACCAATTAGCCGCCTGTTATCTGGCAGTTGAAAGCGCTGGCGTAGCTGCCGGGGCTTTTGCAACCCTTTATGTGCCCTTATTGGCAATTAAAATTACAGCTTTAGCTCTTTTTACATTCAGCTTGTTTTCTATATTGGGCACAACGGTTTGCGCCATCTTTAATTACAATGACGTAGAAGGTTTTAAAAAAAAGCTAAAACTGGCCATTATTTTTACTAATGTGATTGGATTTTTAGGTTTGTATTTATCGACAGCAAATTTATAAAGAAATTCTATTCTTTAAGCTAACAGGCATTAGCTTAAACTTGGACAAAGGGCATTAAATTTTCTGAAAAATGATCTGTAACATGAAAAAAACTGGCAACTTTCTGTCCTAAAATTTGGCCATCAACAACAATTTTCTGATGAATTAAAAAAGTTATTAACTCCTGTCTTAATTGTTCATTTTGAATTATGACCCCTTTAATCCACTGAGGCAAGACTCTGCCGAAGACAATAACTTCATTTTCCTCAGAAAAATCCTCATTTTCACGTTTGATAAATTCTAAAATATTCTCTCTTGTAGGATAAGATTCGCTTATCCAATATTCATCATCTTCAAAATCACTATCAGAATCGCTGTCGCAAATGCTATCAAAAGCTCTTTTATCGCCAAAATTATCTGTATGGTATTGATAAGTTCCTATCCTTAAAGCTTGCAAATCTATGAGCAAAATCATTTTGCCGTTAAACCAGCTGTATTCTAATTCATCCACATCCATTTTTGCTTTACATGCATTTTCAGTAATCAGCTGGGCAAATACCCCGTCCGATCCTCCTATCATATTGCTAAAGCCTCCATTTAAGCCTTTAAAAGAAAAGCCAAGTTCTTCTTTTAAATTAGCTGAAAAAAGACCTGTTTTTAAAATAGAAGCTGTTCGTTTAACAATATCCTTCTTATTATCAGCTATTATATTCACTGCTAAAAATCTTCCACCTATTTCATAAGCTTCTTTTTCCAAACCGGAAATGGCATATCTTTTCATGCCTGGCAACAACTCTTCTAACTGCATCTTATCAAGATAGCGTTCAAAAACTGCTTTAGCTTCTGGTGCTCTTTTGATCATCTCCGCTTTCAACTTAGCCACAGACAAATCAGCATAGACATCTTCACGGTCTAATTTATAGGCTTCTTTTGGAAACATATTATGGTATAAATGTCCTAACTTTAAACGCTGAACATCTTCTTCAACAGATTCTAAAACGGCATCTTCCAAGCCTAACAAAGAGAGCATTTCATACAGATCGAAAAGATTTTTATTTTTTTCAATTTTAACCACAACTTGGTTATAAAGGCCTAAATGTCTTGAATCACAACCAATAAAAATCGATCCTAAAGAAGCTATATCAACATAAAACATTTCTTTTAAACCAAAAAACTCGTCCCAGCAATCAAACTTGGCTGGATCCGAACAAGATTTAGTATTAATTGTTATGTTATCAGCTTGCGAACCTGCTAATTTTAAAAATTCCTGAATTTTCTCTTCCGGCAGATTTTCAAGATTATCTAGCACCTGCTGCAATTTGGCTCTATGCGCATAACTAATTTTAAATTTAAGCTCAACAAATTCTTTTCCATCTTCTTCTACATTTTTAAATACAATATTCATCCCCTTAACTAAACTTTTGCCATAGCCATGAAAACAGGCGCCGGCAGAATGAACATCAGCATCTAGACCTTCGATCTTCACATCTTGATTTTCAACAGACTCTGATAAATTACCAGCTAATCTATGCCTTAAAAGCTGATATGCTTGTTGTCTTTTCCGGATTCGGGAAAAAAACTCCTGAAAAACTTGATCTTTAAAAAAATCATTTCTTTTCTGAATTAAGTGGTATATATTCTTAGTCTGATAGCTACGGGCTATGCCCATAATAAGTTTACAAATGCCTTCTATAAAGCGGCCATTTTGCAAATCCTGTTGGCCTAAATAAGCCTGCAGGACAATCTGAATCAAATAAGATATTAGAATAATTTCCAAAGAACCTGCTACTAAAGTAGTGCCATAACTTACAGCTGCCAAAAGCTGTAGGGCATCTTTAATATTTTTTTTCTTTTCGGACTGGTCTTTGGCATTTCTTCCAAGCTCAATTGCGCTATGTACAACATCGGCAAAATTAGTAGTTAAAAGACAGATTTTGAAATGAAAAAAAGTACCTGCCAAAGCAACCGTTCCCAAAGCGGCCTGCAGCACATAAGGATGTAAAACTTTTTGGCTTTTTTTATGTATAAAAATAACATAAGCGTTAGTTAAAATGCGCAGACTAGTTGAGCTAATAGAAACAAACTTGCCAATTGGCTGGTATAGGCTAACCAAAGGCAAAGCAGCTGCAGCCAGGCGTTTGATTTGAACAGATTGAGAATTGGCTTTAGAAATAACTGCTGCATCTTTTGGTCTTTCCTGCTCTAAAGTTAAAGCTGCGACATCTTTTGCCTGATCATACAATGCTGTATCCGCATCAGGATTACGATAGGGATCAGCTGGTTCGAAGCGATCTTTAAGATAATATTTTAAGCCATTTAAATAGCTGTTCATAATCATAAACCTAAAAAACAGGGCTTATACAAGCCCTAAAATTTTATTAAATAAATAAAATCAGTAAATAAAATTAACTAAGTATTATAACAATGTAAAAATTAAAGCGAAACAAAATAGAACGTTAACAAATAAATAACTATATAAATTTTATTTAATTTAAAATATTAATTAAGTTGTTATTTTTCTATATGTCTATTATATTTTTTGGTTATAATATCTTAGCTTCTTAAAAAAAAAGGCTTATCCAGGTCAATCACCCCTCCCTAAAGGGAGAGGCTTGAGCCGTGAGGCACAAGGGAAAA
>CAYXMS010000043.1:0-7423 GCA_964466185.1 uncultured bacterium | reverse complement strand
TGCACCTTATATCCCAGTCCTAAAGGACTGGGTTTTACGGTGCGCTATTGATAAAACCGAGTGTCATATTAGCCAAAAGTGGAGAAAAATTAAAACTCAAGCCCATACCGCTGATCAATAAAATAGCTCCTGTTATTATGCCTAATAAAACATCTTTTTCTGTAAAATAAAAAATAACTTTTTTAATGATCATTCCCATCAAAGCTCCAACTAAAATAGCTAAACTTATGGAAAAAAAAGGTTCTAAAAATGCAGATTGGAAAGAAAGAGAGCTGCCCAGCACTAATGTCTTGGCGATGGCTAAAGCAAATGCATAGAAAAAAATAGTCAGCGCATCGTCTAAGGTAATAATTCCTAGTAAAATTGTAGTAAAACGTCCTTTGGCTCTATATTCATGCACAATGGCCATAATTGCCGCCGGTGCCGTTGCCATTGATATAGCTCCTAATAAACAGGCAAAAGGAAAATAGGAATGCCAAAAACCATTGTTAATTTCTTTTGCCGGCCAAATCAAAGGCAGTAAAAATAAAGCAGCTATAAAAACTGCTATGCCAGCTAAAATTGCCTGTAAAAAAGTAATCCATAAAATTGGCTTCTGCGTTTGTTTTAGTTTTTTTAATTTAAGATTTCCGCCAATAGAAAAGGCAATAATGGATAAAGCAATGTCTGTGATAATAGAAAATTGCTTGTTAATTAGCTGATCGGAAAAAAGATTAAAAAGAGAAGGCCCAAAAATAATTCCCGCAATTAAATATCCAATTAAAGGAGGAGCTTTTAAATATCTGGAAATTTTGCCGAAAATCTGACTGATAAGGAAAAGCAGGCCAATGTAGGTTATCAGATGAAAAGCATAATAATTTTGCATACAAACAGCTGATAATTAATTTTAATTTGCTTGTAACAGATCAAAAATTTATCAGCAAGAATTTGAAAAAACAGGGTTTTTCTAAAGATAGGATGCTGCAGATACGAAAAGTCCTTGTTAGTCTTTTTCGTTTTCTTGAAAAATAATTAAAGTAAAAAAATAATGCCAACCTTGTGGATGCCACTTTGCTATTTGAAAAGTTTTTTTAAAAAGTTTAAAATCAGCTTGTTTTCCAATGGCAATAGCAAAATCTTTTAAGTGCAGCTCAGTTTCTTGCTGATTTTCAGTTAAATATTTTTGCAGGCCACCAAAAAAAAATTCCTTAATTTTGGCTAAAATAAAATTGACAGGATGCAAAATGGGGTTGATGTCTTTAGAAGAATCAGGATATTTAAAAATAATTTTTATTTTTTGTCTTAAATCTTCATTTGTAACAATAATTTCTAATATTTTTAAAACTGAAAAACCTTTTAATTGTTTGCCTGTTTCAATAATCATATTTTGCTTGGCTATTAACTCAAATGGTGTAGAAGCTGACGGATTTTCAATGCTTAAATAAGAAATTAAAGTTGTAATAAAAAAGTAGATGTTAGCCTTTTCTGTTTCAGTAAAATTATCAAAGACCTGTGCATAGGGCACTAATTCCGATTCTGGTTTTTGTGATATGTGAACGTTGACAAAATCTTGATCCAGTATTTGGGCCAAATCTTCTATTTTTGGGGGGTGTACCGGGGTAAAAGCACTTGTTCTTGCTGATCTTATTCCTCCGTCAGGTATAGACATAATAAATAAATGTTGGTTAATTTGTTATATTGGTTAGCTTTTTTATAAATTGCATAAAGAATAAAAAAAGAGCTATTAAATATACAATATATTTTTGCAGATTTCTGTTTTTTAGTTTGTACGGCTGTTTTAGTTTTTTTTGATTAGGGCATAAAAAAAGGCTTCATTTTCATGAAGCCTTTGCTTTTTTTTAGCTTTTTCAGTCTATAAGTTTTAGATGTTTTAAAAAATTAGAACAGACTTTTAACTTAGAAGTTGAAAGCCATTTGGAAAGATAGACCATTGTATGACAGATTTCCGCCAACTTCTTTATTGAAGCTTGGATAAAGCCCATCTGTGAATTGTCTGAATCTATTATGGTTGAACCACTCATGGAATTCATAAGCTATTTTAATAGATAAATGATCTTTCTTGTTATTAAAAAATACTCCATAGCCCAAACCAAGAGCTAGTTCAGCATTAACTGTGTTAGTGTAGAAATCATGCTTGAATTCATAATCTCCAGCATTTGCACGAGTATCTGCTGTTTGACTCATATCAAAATGAGAAAAGAGCATAGATCCTGCTGCATGGCTGAATATGCTGAAGTGAGAGTCTAACATCCATTCAGATGCTAATTTTGCTCTTATGCCAATACCCCAGAAATTATTTTTGCCATTCATGTCATAACTGACGGGATCGTTTGATATTAAAGAATGTCTAACTAATAGATCTTCTTCAATCCAGCTTCCTCTTACTCCAAATTCTGGATTTAAGGCCACATAACGGCTAACATGATAAGGTTTCATCATCATGAGGTCGAAAACATGAACGTTTCCAGTCCATCTCTCAGAAATGTTGTGGAAATATTCATTGCCAGTGGCATTGTTTATCCAAAAAGGCAATTGTACTTTTCCAGTGGCATTAACGCCGTGGTCGTCATTAATGCGTAGATAGGTATATTGACCTTCTATGCCCCAAACATCATGTCCTAAATATCCGCCAAAAGCCAAGCGCAGACCGCTGTTCCAGTTCCACTTGCTTGCGCCAGTGGAAAAGTCTTGGATCTCGCCATCGCTTAACGAATAACCATTATTATTAGTTGTATCTTTTTGAATAGTGCTGAATTCTAATCCTGCTTCTTTTGGTTGCATTAGCAAATACTGTGCCTCAAAGTAAAAATCCTTTGGGCAAGACAGGCTCAATTCTTTTGCATAAGAAAATGCAAAAGGTCCTGGAGCCGGTTCTTTGCAGCAAACATCAGGTTTCTCGTCGCATGGTTCGGCTGTAATTCCGGCAAAACCATTTGCCATAAGCAGAACCGCAACTGATGACATCAGCGCTAACGAAAATTTTTTAAACATATTTAATTGTCTCCAGTTTTTTTTATGCATAATAAATTGGTTACAATCTACTATTTTTTTTGTATTTACATACACATGTTTAACCATAGTTTTTTTTTGAATAAAAGATCAATAAATTTTTTATTTATCTTTAAAAAACAGACTTGATAAGAGGCTGAAGAAACATTTTCAAATTTTATTTTGTTATTTCGAAAGCTGTATTTTTTTCTGTTTTTTTTTGTGATAAAAAAAATAAAAGATCTAAAGGATAAAACAAGAAGGGAAACAGCCGGGTCTGAAAAAGAGAAAAATGATTAACAAGGCAAAAAGATCAAAAATCATGCATGAAGACTCATATATTAAAATTAGTTAGTAGGTTAGTGGAAATACATAAGGCGGAGAATATTCAAAGTTTTTTAAAGCTTTGTTTTTTTTAAGTTTCAGCAAAAATAAAATTTGTCTATGGAAAAAGAAGAAAAATAAAATTTTTTAGTAAAACTGCTTGCTTGAAAAGTTGAAAATTCGTTATGTTTATGTTTCGCTTTTGGTAAAAAAGTGAAAAAAGCAGCCTGACTGCTTATTTGTTGTTTGACAGTAGGAAAGAGAAGACATCCAAAAGAGGTTTGCTCGGGACTTGATAGACCGGCTGAAAAGCCGGATTTGTTTTGTCACCGGCAAAATTTTTTAAAGATTAAATTTGAGAATTTGATCTTAGTTCAGATTGAATGCTGACGGCGTGGATGAGGCATGCAAGTCGCACGAAGCCTTCGGGCTTAGTGGCGGAAGGGTTAGTAATACATGAATAACTTACCTTTAACTCTGGAATAACAGCTGGAAACGGCTGCTAATACCGGATGCGGTGGAAAGAAGGCATCTTTTTTCCATCAAAGCTGGGGACCTTCGGGCCTAGCGGTTAAAGAGAGGTTCATGGGATATCAGCTAGTTGGTAGGGTAAAGGCTTACCAAGGCTAAGACGTCTAGGCGGATTGAGAGATTGACCGCCAACATTGGGACTGAGACACTGCCCAAACTCCTACGGGAGGCTGCAGTCGAGAATCATTCGCAATGGGCGAAAGCCTGACGATGCGACGCCGTGTGAACGAAGAAGGCCTTCGGGTTGTAAAGTTCTTTCGCTTGGGAACAAGAGAAGTCTGTGAATAACAGGCAGATTTGATGGTACCAGGTAAAGAAGCACCGGCTAACTCCGTGCCAGCAGCTGCGGTAATACGGGGGGTGCAAGCATTAATCGGATTTATTGGGCGTAAAGGGCGCGTAGGCGGCTGAATAAGTCGAATGTGAAATTCTGGAGCTTAACTCCAGCACGGCATTTGAAACTATTTAGCTAGAGGATAGGCGGAGAAAACGGAATTCCACGTGTAGCGGTGAAATGCGTAGATATCTGGAAGAACACCGGTGGCGAAGGCGGTTTTCTAGCTTATCCCTGACGCTGAGGCGCGAAAGCAAGGGTAGCAAACAGGATTAGATACCCTGGTAGTCCTTGCCGTAAACGATGTATACTTGATGTAATCTGGCTCAACCCTGATTGTATCGTAGCTAACGCGATAAGTATACCGCCTGAGGAGTACACTCGCAAGGATGAAACTCAAAAGAATTGACGGGGACCCGCACAAGCAGTGGAGCATGTGGTTTAATTCGATGCAACGCGAAGAACCTTACCCAGGCTTGACATGCTAAGGACAGAACCAGAGATGGTTCCTTCCGCAAGGACCTTAGTACAGGTGCTGCATGGCTGTCGTCAGCTCGTGCCGTGAGGTGTTTGGTTAAGTCCAGCAACGAGCGCAACCCTTATCATTAGTTGCCAACATTTAAGGTGGGAACTCTAATGAGACTGCCTGGGTTAACCAGGAGGAAGGTGAGGATGACGTCAAGTCCGCATGGCCCTTATGTCTGGGGCTACACACGTGCTACAATGGCCGGTACAGAAGGCGGCAAAGCCGAAAGGTGGAGCAAATCCAGAAAAGCCGGCCCCAGTTCAGATTGCAGTCTGCAATTCGGCTGCATGAAGTTGGAATTGCTAGTAATGGCGTGTCAGCAACAACGCCGTGAATACGTTCCCGGGTCTTGTACACACCGCCCGTCACATCATGGGAGTTGGTTTTGCCCTAAGTCGCCGACTTAACCGCAAGGGAAGAGGCGCCTAAGGTAAGGCCGATGACTGGGATGAAGTCGTAACAAGGTAGCCCTACCGGAAGGTGGGGCTGGATCACCTCCTTTAAGGACATGGAGTCGTGACCTTTTGAAGATCGCAAGATATTTTAAAAGCGTTCATTGACACCTAGGTTGAAGCAAACCTTGATGAAGATGTCTTCTCTTTCCTGCTGTCAAAAGCAAAAATAGTTATTTAGAAAAAATCTTTTTTATTTTATATGGGTAAAACAATTTCATTAAGATAAAAGGGCGTTTGAGAGTTAAAAAAATAAGTCGTAAAGATACTAAGAGCTATTGGTGGATGCCTTGGCATTGGTAGGCGATGAAGGACGTGTTAACCTGCGAAAAGTTGCGTTGAGCCGGTAAAGGGTGTTGAAGCGCAAGTGTCCGAATGGAGGAATCCGCAGGGAGTAAAATCCCTGCATCTTTGTCTGAATTCATAGGGCAAAGAGGCGAGACCCGCTGAAGTGAGACATCTCAGTAAGCGGAGGAAAAGAAAAGCAATTGTGATTTCCTTAGTAGCGGCGAGCGAAAGGGAAAGAGCCTAAACCGAAAGATTTTTCTTTCGGGGTTGTAGGACTGACCGTTTGAAAAGAGTACTTTTAGCAAAACTGTCTGGAAAGGCAGGCCATAGAGGGTGATAGCCCCGTATGCGGCAAGAGGAAATTTTTTAAGTCAGCACCTGAGTAGGACCGGCCACGTGGAACCTGGTCTGAATCTGGAGGGACCACCCTCTAAGGCTAAATACTAACCAATGACCGATAGTGTACAAGTACCGTGAGGGAAAGGTGAAAAGAACCCCTGTTAGGGGAGTGAAATAGAACCTGAAACCAATAGCTTACAAACGGTCAGAGGCCTATGGTCTTTTTTTAAGACAATGGCTAATGGCGTGCCTTTTGCATGATGAGCCTGCGAGTTATGGTGTGCGGCAAGGTTAAGAAACTTTACGTTTTGAAGCCATAGTGAAAGCGAGCGTTAAAAGCGCGTTTAGTCGTACATTATAGACACGAAACCAAGTGAGCTATCCATGGCCAGGTTGAAGCTAAGGTAATACTTAGTGGAGGACCGAACCAGTGAATGTTGAAAAATTCTTGGATGAGCTGTGGATAGGGGTGAAAGGCCAATCAAACTTGGTAATATCTTGTTCTCTCCGAAATAACTTTAAGGTTAGCCTCAAAAGTCACTGACTGGGGGTAGAGCACTGGATCCATTAGGGGGCCTACCGGCCTACCGACGGGAACTAAACTCCGAATACCAGTTAGTTTTTTGGGAGATAGACAGTGGGGGATAAGCTTCATTGTCGAGAGGGGAACAGCCCGGACCGTCGATTAAGGTCCCTAATTCTATGCTCAGTGTGTAAGGAAGTGAAGTTTCTCAGACAGTTGGAATGTTGGCTTAGAGGCAGCAATCATTTAAAGAGTGCGTAACAGCTCACCAATCAAGAAATTTTGCGCCGATAATATTCGGGGCTAAAGCATAGAGCCGAAATCACGGATTCATACTTTTAGTATGAGTGGTAGGAGAGCATAGCATGGGCGTCGAAGGCGTACCGTAAGGAGCGCTGGAGCGCATGCTAGCGAAGATGCGAGGCATGAGTACACGATAAAGGAAGTGAGAATCTTCCTCGCCGAAAACCCAAGGTTTCCAGGGTCAAGCTCGTCTTCCCTGGGTTAGCCGGAACCTAAGCTGAGGCCGCAAGGCGTAGGCGATGGTAAACAGGTTAAATATTCCTGTGCCGTCTAAAGCTATAGCAATGGGGTGACAAAGCAAATGAACTCTGCGGACTGTTGGATGTCCGTGACACTTCTATCGGGCCGGTAGGCAAATCCGCCGGCATAAAGAGAGAAAGTGGCCAAGGGGAACCGCAAGGGGAACCGATGAGACGGAAGGAGCTTTCAAGAAATAACCTCTAGCTGCTGATGGCGTCCGTACCAAAACCGACACAGGTGGGTGGGATGAATATTCTTAGGCGCGCGAGACAACTCTCGTTAAGGAACTCGGCAAACTATTCCCGTAACTTTGGAAAAAGGGAAGCCTTTTTTGGTTACAGCCTTCGCGGCTGGAAGCGAAAAGAGGTCGCAGAGAAATGGCCCAGGCGACTGTTTAACAAAAACACAGCACAATGCGAAGTCGCATAAGACTAGGTATATTGTGTGACGTCTGCCCAATGCCAAAAGGTCAAAGTAAGGTGTTAGCTTTTGCGAAGCACTGAACTTAAGCCCTGGTGAATGGCGGCCGTAACTATAACGGTCCTAAGGTAGCGAAATTCCTTGTCGGGTAAGTT
>CAYXMS010000042.1:0-7643 GCA_964466185.1 uncultured bacterium | reverse complement strand
AAATAGATTTTTAAGCTGCGAAATCATCAAAAAAATGGGGTTTCTACAAGCCCCTTATGCCAGAGGTTGTTACAACCGATTACAATCTGATTGTCCAATATGACGGATACGCGGTAAATAAAAAAGCCTGGAGCTCCACTTTTTTAAATTATGATTATATCGGCGCTGTAGTTTTGTGGTTTCCCCCAAAAATGCGAGTCGGCAACGGAGGTTTTTCTCTTAGATCTCAAAAACTATATAAAGTAATGAAAGCTATTGATATTAAATATCGGCTGAAAGATCTGATTAAATATAAATATTTTAACCGTTTAGACCATATCCTCAAGAATAATACTAGGTTTTTCAAAGATAAATTTACCGGTCTTGGCATAGCTGAGGATATAATTCTTTCCTGCCTTTACAGAAACCAATTAGAACAAGAATACAATATCAAATTTGCACCGGAAAAAATTGCTAATAAATTTAGCATCGAGTCTAATCTAGCATTTTCTGGGGCTTATAAAAGCTTCGGTTTTCATGGCCCGAAACTTTTTGGATTATATAATTCTGTTTTTTATTCTTTGCTTTCTGAAAATGGATAGTAAATTCAATGGCACTTTTCAATAAAATTCTCTCAAGACTAACATCAAAGAAGCAAGCAACCGCGCTTAATCGGAGTTGCTTGCTGATTTTTAAGTTAAAAATTAATAAAAATAGGATAAAATATGGATCGTGAAGTTCTCAAACAAATCATCGTAGATCAACAAAAGTATTTTTTGGTTGGCTCTTTGAATCTTTCTGTGCCGGCCAATCTGCCGGTTCCTTCTCTTTTTCCTTCTCTTGGCATATAAGCCTTCGTAAAATTTTTGATAATGAATGTTGTCCTAATGCGGCTGCAAAATCCGGGAAGTAGGAGATAAAGTCATAATTTTTACGTTTTTAAAATGGTTAATTTATGTGTAAATTTAAAAATGTTAAATGTTTGTTAATTTCTTCTTCTATTTCCGGAGCCTGTAATAGCTGTTCTACAGTCAAAGGCTCCCTGCTCAAAGGAGAAGTTCTATTGGAGACCACCCAGCTAACAATAGCCTCTTGTTCATAAACTGTATTGGAAGTCGGATCTACTACAGGGTGTCTAATAGGACAGTTTGTAATAGGACAGATATTTTTCCCAAGAACAGCATCGTTAATATATACATCGGGTATTAGTTTGTTTTCTTGTAAAAGCTTCGGCTTTTGGTATATTTGGAATTCTTTTACAAACTCTGTAAACTGACCGATCTCTTTCGATTCGATAGTTTCCTTGGTTTGGATAATTTTTTTAATCAGATCATATCCTTCCCAAATAAGGCCTATAGCTCCCGCTGCCACCACCCCTGTAGCTAAAAAAGACAAGACTAGGTTGTTGACATAAATTGCAGTTGTCAAAAAGGCAATTGGACCAAGGTAATTTTTAAAAAAGACTAGGCTTTTAACCAAAAAAGGGCGTTTCTGTTCCAGCGTAAAAAGACTTCTTTTGATTTTGTTTATCGCTTTGGTTGCTATTTCAGGGCATCTGGTATCTCCCGCATAAAAGGAAGCTGTATTTATTATTTTGGTAGCTAGAAATCCTGAAATTCCCACTACTATAGGTAGAGTCATATTAAGCTACCCCCCGATGAGTGCTGATGACTTCTTTGTATCTGCGACCCAAATGTATTTGCAGCATTTGCAGACAGCTTTGAAAAGCCGTAACTTCAAAAACAGGATCGTCATAATATGCTTCAGGAATGGCTGCATTTTGCTGAATTAATTGGGCTATTCTGTGCTCTCTAAAAAACTTGCAAAAATTTTCAAAAGTTCCAATAGCAGTATTTATTATAACGTTTTTACTCAAGATTTCAACAGACTCTGCTATTTTGCCTACAGTTGACATTTGTGCAATGATTTTTTCGCATTCTTGGCGGTCTAAAGGCTTGTATCCTATAACTTCGCAGTTTCCTTCCATATCGCAGGTATGGATGGGTCTTTGGGTTCTGGCAAATTCATCTTCCGGTAAAGCTAAATACTGCTGTTCCTGAAGAATTTGCATCTCTCCTGCCATTTTGGTTATGCTGGCTAGATTTTCCATCATCAGATTAAAAGGTTGTTTTCCATTTAGCATTTCTTTGACGGGATCTGTGATTGACAGGGCCATGCGCGATCCCAGCTCTCCTGCCAATGTCAGTTTTGGGTATTTAAGACCTGCTTCTCCATAATAACCTAAAAATGAAGCCGATTCAAAAAAAGTAAAAAGACTTTTAGCTGCAATATTTACTTTTTCTTCCATAGATTTGTCTTCTTTCCAAGCTTGCTGTACAATATCTGTTACATCCAGTGCTATTCTCGCATTTTTTAATAAAAAAGAAATTGTTCCGCTCATCTTATCCTTCTTTGTGAAAATAAAAACGGAAAATATTTTACCTTTTTTTTGAAAAAATACAAATCTTTTTTAAGTTGAAATTTTTTAAAATTATTTTTTTTGTCTCTAACAAGACCGAAATTTTTTTTAATACATTTGCTTTTTTTGTCTGATACAGCTAAAATTTTTGCGCCTTTATTCAAAATATGAGTTTTTGTTCAATCCAGGAGGAAAATATGAGTTTTTCTGTTTTAAATTTAAAAGAGCGGTGTGTTTCGCCTCCTATTAAAGAATTGCTTGAAATTAATCTGCAAAAAATATCGCCGGAATATTTCAAAGAAATTATACATACCATTAATGATTCGGATAAAAAGCAAATTCTGTTAAACCGCTGGTATAACGATAGATCCCCCGGCATAACATGCAGTATGTCTTATCATGAAAGATTAAAAGACTCGGTTTAGGCATTAAAAAATAGCTTTTCAGGATGGAAAAGACATTAATCTTTGCAGTCCTTTTTTAAAAAAAACAATAAACAGTTAAATTTTTGTAGGCGTTTTAGAGCTTGTAGAAATCCCATATAACTATTTTTCCGGTTCTTTTAAAGCACTTTTCTGCGAAAACTCCTGTCATGATGCACAGCAAACCAACTTGGCTATTTATATCTAATTTTAATTAAGTGGTGCATTCATTTCTTGCACCGCATTAAAAAATCATAAAAATAATTAAATCTTAATT
The DNA here is from genome assembly GCA_964466185.1 of uncultured bacterium. GTDB lineage: Bacteria > Chlamydiota > Chlamydiia > Chlamydiales > SM23-39 > CAZTYI01. The sequence continues at coordinate 4,546 of CAYXMS010000042.1, read as the reverse complement.
GGATCTATTGAATAAAGTTGATTTTTTTTCAAAAAAAGCTTAAATTTATACTTCTTTATGAGGAAAGCAATGTCTATTCAAGGCGTGTCGAAAAATTCTTTTAATCATATCTTAAGAGGCATGTCTTTGGGTGGGGAAATGGCTGATATTGGTTTTTTAGAAAAAACTACTCGAGCTGGCGTAAATTATCCTTCTGCTGGATTTTTGCAAGGATATCAATTACAGCTAGTTACTGAAATTTTTCTCAAAGCTAAAGCAGCATATTTTGATAAAAATTACAACCTTTCCTATCAATTGACTTCTTGTTTTTCTTTTGCACTAATATTCACGCCTTTTGTTATTGGACATATATTGGAGAATATCACTAATGAAGAAATCGACCTTGATCAGGTTTCGACTTTTCAAAAAGCTTGTAAACAAATCTCTTTTTTAAAGCAGCCGTTACTGTTGATCCATAATAATTTGGCCAAGGTTTGTCAACTTGCAACGATAGTCGCCATGGTCGCTCTTTTTCATTTTGGGTTTACTGTTTATTCTACGACTGGTCTGATATACGCTGTTATTACGCTTATTGATAGCAGCGGTTTATTAATTGACATGTGTAATTATTGCAACAGTCCTAATACTGCTTCAAAAATTAGCGTATCTCTTCAGTATTTCAGTTTAATAAATTCTTGTGTATCTGAATTGTTGTGGGGCAATCTCTTTTTTAAAATTTTAGCGTCCATTCAAATTCTTTCTTTTGTTTTTGAAGGTAGAATGCAGAAACAAATTGCCAGTTATATTGATTCTTTAGGCATTAATATCGATCCTGTCCATATCTCTGATATGGATAAGCTGGATATGAGTTCAATTCTTTTTCAGATTAATAAGAGACATTTTCAAACACTCGAAGATTTCGCTGTTCATTATGCAGATCTTTTTGGCGACTTAAGACAATGTTTTGCGAATATTGATTGGAAAAGCCGTCCTGTTCAAGAAATTTCACATTCTGTTATCCATTCTAATGATAGATTCAAACAAGATGGTCAAAGAGGAAAAGAAGAAGAATTCTTACAAAAGAGCTTTGAAACTTTTATTGACAAGATAAAATTTGAGCGTGTTAAAGATGGGCCTGTGTATAGTTATACAAGAGCGAAGAAAGTCTTGTCTCAGATTCTGCAGATGCTACAGATAAAAAGTGATAATCAGGCTTTTAATAATGCTAAAATTACAGCTTTAGCTAATTTAGGAGTCCATGGCAATTTTTGCGGACCTGGAATATTTGATGTTATTCAAGAAGAGAGAGATTTTTTAAGAAAATATTGTCCTCATGAAATGAATACTTATGCTTCTGTCGATCAAATGACGGCATTAGAGTATTTTATTCAATATAATTTAGCGGAAATGAGAAAAGATCGTTTTGATGAAGCTTTTCAGCGGTTTTCTATGGCATTAGATCGTAATTTTTTATCCAAGCATTTCTCTGTTACATTGGAAAGGCATTATCGTAATCAATATGCCAAATTGGTTAATCCTGTTTTTGGCATCTCTTTATTGAGCGCTGAAAATGACCGTACTGTTGTTCCTGGTGTGTTGGATTCGATTTTGAGCTGCTTTTGTTCAAACTTTTTAAAAATAACAAATTATCAGCCTAAGGATATTTTGGAAAAGATAAAAGAGCTCGATAAAGCTGGGAAAATTACAGTGGCGTCGGTAGATCAATGGTTAGAAAAAAGACAACAGGACTATCCCCAATTGCCAGTGATTCAGAAAGAGGATATTTATGATAGCGAGGGGCTTCTTAAAAATAAATTTATTAAATTAATGCTCATTGAAATGGGGGTTTTAGTCGCTCCTAAAGAGCTTCGCTTGTCTAATTTTTGACATGCTCTCCATGAGGTATAGGAATTTTAACGGCTATTTTTATAAACATTTAAGGTATATTGCTTTTTAATGGCTTTTTTGTAAGTCGTGAATGACATGTGTCACAATTCCTAAAATTTTGAAGTTCATTTCTTTTGAAATTTCAATTGGGGTGAAAGTAGTATTTTTTGCTTTTAGATATATTTTTTTGCCTTTTGTTTGTAAGCGCTTAACAGTAATTTTTCTATCTACGGCTACAATTAAAATATCGCCATTTTGAATTCCGGCGTTAATCATAGAAAGTCCATTAACTTTAACTAGAAAAGTATTTTTTGGTTGGTTCTTTGAATCTTCTTGTGCCGGCCGGCCGGTCTGCCGGCTCCTTTTCTTTTTCCTCTTCTTGGTATATAAGCCTCTGTAGAGTTTTTGATAATGAATGTTGTCCTAAAATCATATTAAGCGCAATCTCTTTTGATTTATGATTAACAAACGTGAATCGTATGTCTTGCGTTGTTAAAATGGATCAGCCGGCAATTTTGGTCTATCGTCCCAGAAGTTCAGATAGAACTAGGCTTTATTAAACGATTCAAAATGAACTTGAGTCTTGGTTGGAAATGCGCTCTTTGGAAAATCTGCCGGTTTTTGTGGAAAAAGAGTTCCGTTCTTTTTTAAAATGCGGTATTTTAATTTATGGTTTTGCTAGAGCGCATTGTTCTAACTGCGGGTATGATTTTTTAGTTGCTTTTTCTTGCAAAAGCAGGGGGTTTTGTCCCTCTTGCAATACCAGGCGGATGGTTGAAACAGCCGCTTATTTAACTAATCAAGTTTTTCCCAAAGTCCTCATTCGTCAGTGGGTGCTGTCTTTTCTCAAATCAATAAAGGCTTAGATTTCCTAATTTTTGAACTTTCTTAAATATATAATTCATAAAGTATTAAAAAATTTTATTCTTCAGAATATTTTAATGATTGAATTAAGCGAATATCTCTCCAATCTTTCTCTGAACCTCTATCCGCTTTCATTTTCTCCACTAATTCTAATTTTACAAATTTAATCCCCTGATAATAAAAATAGCATTCAGGATTAAACAAAATTTCATCTAATTGTTTACTATGGTGATGTACATGTGAATTATGAGAGTCAATCTCATAATCGGCGAATACAGTAGGCAAAGGATGTTTATGCAGCACGTCCAAATCATCGCACTCTCTGAGACCATAAGCAGCTAAAACAGCACCTGTATCAATGCAAATAGTTTCAGGATCTATTTTATACTCTTCAATGAAGTCTTTGAATTTTTCTAATAAAAAATCAAAGCGCTTATGCAGGTTTAAGTTCTTTTTATTCAAGAAATCAAGACTGTTTTGATTAAAAACACTGGCTGCAATGATTTTTGTCTGTTGATGAGTATCATTAATATGAATAGATTCATTGCCCTTCTGACAAAGATCCCTAATCTCCGCTTTAGCTTTTCTGACTACCCGTTCATCACTACTTTCATAAAGATATACTCTCACTGGATATTTTTTTCTTAATTCCATGGGGAAACATAAACTAGCTTTGGATCTGCTATGTTTGAAATTATCTACATAAGATCCTGTCCACCATTCACCGGTATAAGCTAAACGGACAAATTCTAAACAACCACTATCATTAAGCCAAATATCTTTATAATGAACAATAATGCCATACTTTTTCAAGATCTCTTCAGATTTCTCTAAGTGTTCATATCCAGAAGGAAACAGACAAACCATAAAAGTATTCTTTTTCAGTTTGGCATATTCATATGCCATATGATCTAAGTACTTTTCTTCTAGATGATACTTATCTCTAAATACTGCTGCTGACATGCCAGGAGATCCCTGCCCTTCTTGCACTTTAACTTTAGCAGGAATCTTATCACCTAAAGCCAAACAAGCTCCTGTTCGATGCGATCCGTCGCAAGCTAATCCAAGATTATTAATTGGAATAGGAAAATTTTCATCAAAATTTCTGTTGTAAAGACTACTAATTAAAATATTAAAAGCAGCTTGAAAATCCTGAAAACCAATTTTAAGCGGTTCTGTATTATAAAATTGAATCCATTTTTCTAAATGACTTTTATATAAGCCAACATGCCAATTGGTAACGTAATGATTTAATTTATACTTGGCATAAATATATTTTGCCATGACATCAAAACGATCAAAAGTTAATAGCTCAATAGGATTAATCCAAAATCCGCTGTTAGTTTGATAAAATGGGCGCTTTTTCACCAACTGTAAAGGATCTTCTTCTTCTTGACTGGTTTTGATCTTATATCGATTAGTAATGATATCTGAATTAGCGCCGTAGATAATTAATCCAGGAATTTTAAATAAGACTTGATCATATGGTAAATTGTTCCAATTATGACGAAAATAATCCAAAACCTTTCTCATACCAGAATCTGAGATCACAAAAGAAACTGTTCCATAACGGATTAACACCCGAGAAACATTTTGATTAATTATTCTTTTATTGTTGGGTATTTCTTGAAGTTTAGGGACAATTAATTCTCCTGTATTGGCATTATGATAATCCACATCTGTATAGATAATATCCCATGTTTTATGCATCTTTTTAAGTTGATCAACAATGACTTGCAATTGATTTAAATTGCCTTTTATTTCGTAAGCGACAATTCTACCCATGTTGAAAAATAACGGCTATTGATTTATAGGC
>CAYXMS010000041.1:5075-7831 GCA_964466185.1 uncultured bacterium | reverse complement strand
ACTTTCCATTGTTCCTGAAGTTAAGCTGATCTTATCAGGCGGTAAAGCAATAGCAATGGCAAAAGAGCCAAGTAAAAAAGTAATCACAATAGTGAAAATCGCTAGGAAAATAGATTTGGGATAGTCTTTTTTAGGGTTGTTCATTTCAGAAGCATGGACAGCGCCGACTTCCATTCCCGAGAAAAGTAGTATAATGCCAGCTAAAAAAGAAATGTTATCGAAATTCTTAAAATCAGGCAGTAATTTGTGGGAAACATTTAAAAATTCTAAAGAATTGCCTTGGGCTATCCAGACAATACCTAAAAGAATCATAATAATAGCTGGAAAAATTGTTCCGCCAATTACAAAAATAGAAGTAATCCAGCTTGCGGTTTTCATGCCGTGAAAGTTAATAAAAGTAGCGCTCCAGTAAATAACTGCAATAACTATGATAATAAATACCTTGTTGTTAGATATGGCTGGATCTAAAAAGAAATAAGCTAAAGCGCCTGCAGCAAAAGCCAGTGTTGTCGAATACCAAATTGTATTTTGGATCCATTGCAGCCAAATAGCAGTAAAACCCAGTTTTGAGCCAAAGGCTGTTTTGACCCAGCGATAGATGCCGCCTTCCGGCCAGCCAGTGGCCAGCTCTGCAGAAACTAAAGAAACGGGTAGTAAAAATAAAAGGGCTGAAAACAAAATATAAAAAATCATGGTCAGGCCTTCTTTAGCCATTAAAGGAAGCCCGCGTAAGTTCATAACGATACCAACATTAAGCATAGCTAGAGCAAAGACACTTAATTTATGGGATAATTTTTTAATCATAAAAAATACCTGTTACTGTTTTTTGTAAATTTAAAGTTATTAATTACAATTGTCAAAAGATTATTTTATAATTTTTAATTAAATGAAGCGGTCATTTTTTTTGTATTACGAGTGAAATGTGGTTTTTTTCTAGATGAAAGTAGCAAAAAAAATCTTAATTTAAGTGATTATGGAAAGTAAAAGTCTGGCTTTTTAAGACACTTTTTTTAATTTTTTAATTTTTTTTTCTGCGGATTTAATGCAACTTTTTTCACCTTCTAAAAGAGTTTGGTAAAGCTTTAAATATTCCTGGGTTGTTTTTTCCAGGCTATGATCGGCATACATGCCTGCTTTGATTATTTGTCCAAATCTTTTTTTATCGTTTTGGTACATGTCAAACGCTTTGTCCAAGGCTTTTTTAAGTCCGTTTTTATCAAAAGGATCGTAAGGAAAGCCGTTAACATTTTCTATGACTGTGTCTTTGAGTCCTCCGGTTCTGCGTACAATAGGTACTGTGCCATAACGTAAAGCCAGCATTTGAGTCAGTCCGCATGGTTCAAAGATTGAAGGAATGACAATAAAATCAGCGCCGGCATATAGAATATGGGACAGGCTTTCATTAAATTCAAAAATAAAAGTTGTTTGCTGGGTTTTTTCTGTGCTTTTTTGTTTGGCTGTAAATTGTCTTTGAATAGTTTTTAAAAGAGAGGATCCTAATAAAATAAACTGGCCATTTTTTTTGATTGTATAGTCAGCTGTAAAAAGTAGGGATTTTGGTCCTTTTTGCCGAACCAGCCTTCCTATATTAATAACCAAAGGCACATTTTCTTTTTTTAGATTAAAACGGGCTTGTAGAAAATCTTTGCTTTGCTTTTTGGCTTTTTGGATTTTGCTAAAGGGATCATTGCTAGAATAGTTTTCGATTATGCCCACATCGGTTTCCGGATTCCAAATACCGTAGTCGATGCCATTTAAAATACCGGTTAATTTATATTGGTATTTTTGAAAAACAGGCTGCAGATTTTTGCTGCCCATAGAAGTTAAAATAGATTGGGCATAAGATTTGGAAACAGCTACAATTTGATCGCTATAAATTACTCCGGCTTTTAAAGGATTTAGCTTGTTTTGATTTAAATCTTTAAGTTTGTCTTTTGTCATGTAAGGCTTGGGACTAATATCGATTTTTTTAAGCTCTGCAGGATGGCACATTCCTTGATAGCCTACGTTGTGGATATTAAGTACGATTTTTTTAATTTGCAGAGTCTTTTTCTGGTAAAACTCTTTATATAAAAAAGCTGCCATGGAAGTATGCCAGTCATGTAAATGCAAAATGTCAATGGGCTTGTGTTTTTTCGAAAGATATTCTAAAGCTGCTTTGCAAAGATATATAAAACGAATAGGGTCATCTTCATATCCATAGACGTTAGGACGGATATAATAGTCTAACATAGGAGCCGGGTCGATCATGATGACCTGCACATTTTCTAAAAAACAGGATTGCGCTTTGAAAGATAAATGATTAATTGCAAAAGACTCTTCGTGGAGATTTTTTTGTTTGATTTTTTTATGGCGGGGAATAATAACTGTAACATCATGCCCATTGGCAGAAATCTGTTTGGTCAGGCCCGCTATCATATCTCCCAAACCGCCAACTTTAACAAAACCAGCCATTTCTGCTGCTATATGAACAATATGCATAAGCAATAAGCCTCCTTTTTTCCTTATATGATTTTTGATTTTTTCCGACAAGCAAAGTCCTTCTATTGCATATAATATTGGATTTTGGATAAGATAGATTCTAATTTTAATTGGGGTGTAGCCAAGCGGTAAGGCAGCGGGTTTTGGTCCCGTCATGCGAGGGTTCGAATCCTTCCACCCCAATTTCTTTTAAAGCAGGATGGGTTTGGTCAAACTGGGGTTGGTCAAACTGGGGTTGGTCAAACTGGGGTTGGTCAAACTGGGGTTGGTCAAAC
>CAYXMS010000041.1:0-4975 GCA_964466185.1 uncultured bacterium | reverse complement strand
TCAAACTGGGGTTGGTCAAACTGGGGTTGGTCAAACTGGGGTTGGTCAAACTGGGTTTGGTCAAACTGGGTTTGGTTAACAAAATCTTTTACTTTCTAAAAAGCCCTGTTCTGTGTAGAATAAAGCATCTAATTAAAAGCTTGAAAAATTGGAGATAAAAATGGAGCTTACCCTACATAAGCGCAGTCGTAAGACTAAAGGCGAAAATACCAAGATTCGTCTAAGCGGCGGCATTCCGGCTATCTTATATGGACAGGCTATTGCAGAAAATGAGCCGGTATATGTTTTAAAATCAGATCTTGACAGTCTTTTACGCAAAACTAAAAAAAATCATCTCTCAACAGTTCTTTTGAATGTCAAACAGGATAATAAAACTTTTAAGGCTCTGATTAAAGACATTCAATATAATTTTGCCACCTATGAAATTGAGCATATAGATTTTTTGAAAGTCGATGGAAAAGAAGTTACTGTTAAAGTGCCTTTGGAATTTCATGGCGTTGAAAATTGTGCAGGGGTAAAAATGGGCGGGTTTTTACGGAAAGTGCTGCGTTCGGTAAAAGTTAAGTGTCTGCCTGAACATATGCCCAAGGGATTTGTCGTAGATGTTGCCAATCTTAATATTATGCAGTCTAAAAAAGTATCTGACTTGCAAGTCGATAAAAATGTTAAAATCTTGGCTGATCCTAAGCAGGTTTTGATTATCGTTGGTAAAATGAAAGGATAGATGTGAGTGCTTTTTTAATAGCAGGCCTTGGCAATCCGGGTAAAGAATATGAAAAAACCCGTCATAATATGGGTTTTTTGGTATTGGACGCTCTGGCTGAAAAATATGGGCTGAGCTTTAAAAAAAAGATTAAATTAAAAGGCAAGCTGGTCTGTTGTAAAAATTCAAAAAATAGTTTTTATCTGTTCAAGCCGTCCACCTATATGAATTTAAGCGGTTCGGCGGTCAGGGCAGCTATAGATTATTTAAAAATAGATTTGGACAGGGTTTTGGTTATAGTAGACGATATATCCATAGCCTTGGGCGAGTTCCGCTTGAAAAAAGAAAGTTCTGCCGGCGGCCATCGAGGCTTAGAAGATGTAGAAAAAAACCTTTCAACTCAAGCCTATGCCAGATTGAAAGTAGGGGTAGGAGAGAAAAAAAGTAGTTCATTAACTGCACATGTACTTGGAAAATTTACCCCAAATGAGTTAGAATATCTGAAAGATATTCAAAAAAAGGCAATAGATATAATTGAGCTCTTTTTAGAAAAGGGCTTGGCATATACCCAAAGCATAGCCAATATACGGCAAAATAAAAATTAACAGGATAGAGTAATGAAAAAAAGTAATTTAGCTTTATATGAAGGAATGTACATTCTAAATGCTTCTTTAAGCGAAGACGCCCGTAAAAAAGCCTTGGAAAAGATTAAAAAAAGTATTTTAAATAGAGAAGGCAATGTTTTAAAAGTTCATGAATGGGGCAAAAAAAGGCTGACTTATAGCATAGATGGCAAAAAAGAAGGTTTTTATTATGTTATTTATTTTGAAATAGAGCCAGAGGCTATTAAACAGCTGTGGAAAGATTACCATCTGCATGAGGATCTTCTGCGCTATATGACCAAAAGAACCGATGAAGTTTTAGAAAGTTTGGAATTTGCTCAGCAAGGAGAGAGAAGATGATTTTAAAGGACAAAGCTCAAAAAAATAAAAAAAAGACAATTGATTATAAAGACGTAGAAAATTTAAGACGCTATGTTACCGATCGCGGTAAACTCCTGCCCAGTAGGATTACCGGTACTTCCAGCCAATTTCAAAAACAGATTAAAAAAGCCGTTAAAAAAGCTCGCTATATGGCTCTTTTGCCTTTTGTTTTGGAAGAATAAAAATTATATTTGATATAATAAATTGAAAAAATTGAATTTTTTGAAATTTTAAAAACCATTTTTATAACACAAAAAGGATAACAGGTTATGGCCAAACAACAACTCTTGCTGATTAAGGACGTCGATGATTTGGGCAAAAGCGGCGAAATAGTGGCTGTTAGAGCAGGATATGCCAGAAATTTTCTTCTGCCCCGGCAAAAAGCAGTTATTGCAAGTAAACATACGCTCAGGATGCAGGAAAAATTGAAAATCGAACGGTCCAAACAAGCTGAAATCGATAAAAAACAAGCACAAGAATTGGCCAAAAAGATTGAAAACATAACTTTAGCAACCCATGTTAAAGTTGATCCTGAAGGTAGAATGTACGGTTCTGTTTCTGCTCAGGATATAGTTGAGCTTTTTGAAAAGGAAAATTTGCCGGTTAACAGACGTAATGTCCAGCTAAAACATCCGATTAAGCATACTGGAATTTTTGATATTACGCTTAAATTAAAAGAAGGGGTAGAGGCAAATTTTCATTTAAAAGTTATGCCGGAAAAAGATCAGGAAGCTTCTTTATTAGAAGCAGAGTTGGCCAAAGAAGAAAAAACTGTAAAACAGAATGACGAACAGGAAGATCAGAGCGAAGAAAACAAAGAAAATACATCTGAAAACTCCTGATCATTCAGGGGTTTTTTATTTTTAAAAATAAAATATATCAACTATTAAAAGCGGTTTTTATCATTAATACACCGTAAAACCTAGTTCTTTAGGATTGGGATATAAGGTGCAAAATATCTTTTTCATTAAAAATTAATAAAAGTTAAACTTTTAACTTCATAATCCTATCTATTAAGGATTGGTGGCACATGTACTGGGTGAGTAAGCTTCTGCTAGCTGTAAGCTAGTATAAATGCAAGCGCTCTCTACCACTGCCAGAAAGTGTTAAAAAAATAAGGACGCCGGTGCGTCGGTAAGCCTGGGAAGCTGCCGGGGTTGCTCGGCGCTGGTAACTAGGAATCCTTCGCCTTTAGACGAGGGAGGTTAAAAAAAGATAGCTATGCTCAGACTCTTTTCTCCTGCTAAAATAAATTTGTTTTTTCAAGTGCTGTCTAAAAGAAAAGATGGCTTTCATGAGATTTTTTCCCTTTTTCAAACACTTGATTTCGGCGATATTTTAACTCTGGAAATTTTATCATGTCAGCCAAAAATCCCTGTTCGGCAATCTGATAAATACTCTTCTTTATCACCTGTTAAATTTTTATCGGACCAGTTTACTATCTCTTTGGATAAAAATTTTTTAACGGTTGAAGATGCGCAGCAAATTTTAGAGTATCCTGAAAAAAACTTGATCTTAAAAGCAGCTAGGCTTTTTAGGGAAAAATTGAAGGCCAAAAATAAAAAATTAGCAAATTTTATAGTGAAAATCCACCTTGAAAAAAAAATACCTGTCGGCTCGGGCTTGGGGGGAGGCAGCAGTAATGCCGCTACTATGCTTTTCGGTTTAAATAGACTGCTGCATAAACCTTTTTCAGAAAAAGAGCTTTTGGTAATAGCTGAACAGTTAGGCTCCGACGTGCCTTTTTTCTTTTCCTCCGGAACCGCTCTTTGCCGAGGCCGGGGAGAAATATTTCAAAATGTACAAATGGAAAATAATCATAATAAGCTTTTTTTGGCATTTCCGCCTTGCAGCTGTTTGACTAAAGAGGTGTTTTTGCATTTCGATCAAATGCCCAATAGCTGTTTTAAACAAAAGCCAAAAGCTGTTTTCAGCACAGATGTTAATCGTCGGTTATCATATAAACAGCCAGATCCACTTATTGCTTGGGAATCTCTTTTCTTTAATGATTTGGAAAAAGCAGCTTTGCATAAAAATCCGGAGCTTAAAAAATTCAAACAAAAACTTTTGAGGTCGGGCTTTCAAAAAGTGTCCATGACAGGTAGCGGCTCTTGCTTTGTCTGTTTGGGAAAACCGATTCGCCAAACAAATTTAAAACTTTGTTTGGTAGAAATGCTGCCCAAAAAATCCGGTTCTTGGTATCCTTTTTACTTATGCAAAAAGAACCGATCATTATCACGGGCGCAGCAGGCTTCATCGGTTCTGCTTTAGTCCGCCATTTAAATGAACAAGGACTGCAAAATCTGCTTTTGGTCGATGATTTGAAAACAGGCCAAAAGTGGAAAAATATAGTCGGTAAAACTTTTATCGATCTAATTTCTAAAGAAGACTTGTTTGATTATTTGGATACCAATCCCGAAATCTCAGCTATTTTTCATTTGGGAGCCTGCTCTGATACGCAGCAGCAGGACGCATCCTATCTTTTGGAAAATAACTACCATTATTCCATGCATTTGGCCACATGGGCCTTGGAACAGGGAGTCCGATTTGTGTCTGCCTCTTCCGCCGCAACTTATGGAGATGGTTTTTGGGGGTTTCAAGATGATGAAGAAAAATTGCAGGCTTTGCGGCCGATTAACATGTATGCTTTTTCTAAACATCTTTTCGATCTGTGGCTTAAAAGGGAAAATCTGTTTTCCAAAGTTGTTTCTTTGAAATTTTTTAACGTTTTCGGCCCAAATGAATATCATAAAGGCCATATGTCCTCGATGATTTTTAAAATGTATGAAAAAGCGCTTAAAGGCGAAGCTATCGGTCTTTTCAAGTCTAACGATCCGGAAAACTTTCAGGACGGTGAACAGAAAAGAGATTTTGTCTATGTCAAAGATGTGGTTCAAATGACCGCTTCTTTTATCTTTGAAAATAAAAATATCTCCGGTCTTTTTAATATCGGTAGCGGAAAAGCCAGTACCTGGAATGAAGTTGCTGAAAATCTGTTTTTGGCTTTAGGGAAAAAACCTAACATTAAATACGTAAATATGCCGCCGGATTTAAGCCGCCAGTATCAGAATTTTACCCAGGCTGATATGTCTAAATTTAAAAATCAATGCCAAGATTTTAACTCAACTTCTTTAAAAGATGCCATTTTTGATTATGTCCAAAATTATTTGCTGAAAGGAAAAAATTATTAATTAAATCATGAGAATTTTAAATCTAAAATTAAAATAATCAAAAGTCAATCACCCCTCCCTAAAGGGAGAGGCTTGAGCCGTGAGGCACAAGGGAAAAG
>CAYXMS010000040.1:0-8706 GCA_964466185.1 uncultured bacterium | reverse complement strand
ATTTAAAAATATGAGGAATATTGGCCGAATTTACAGAAAAGATGTTGCTTTATCTTGATGAAAAGCTGCTAAAGTTCTTTTTTCAATTAACTTGTCTTCTATGTTTTGGCTTTGTTCATTTTTAGGATTGATTAAGCTATTTAATAAAAGATCGCTATTTAAAACAATTTGCATAAAAGAATCAATCCAGCAAGTATTACCCCTATTTGCTAGAAAAGAAGGAACTATATGTTGGGCTTTTTTAATATCGATAGGAACTGGTGAATAATTATCTAAACTAGCTAAATTAAAATCTTTTTTTATCTTTTTGTACTTTTGCAATTTTTTAACATTTGACAGCTGTTGAATCTCAGGAATAACCAAAGCCAGCCCGCCGGTTGTTGCAAGTGTTACTCCTATAATTGCAACCTCTTTGGCTGTCAATATTTCTATTGCCAAAGTACTAAAAAACGGGAATACAATAAATAAAACTGCTGCTGCTGCTGCTAACAAATATTTGCCATAAATACATAGCTGCATAATTTTTTGAGCAGTAACTTCCATATCTATATAAGATCTTACTTTTAAATCTTTCGAACAAGCTAAAGAACCCTCCGGTTCTTTTGTTTGAATTCCAATAGATATAGCTGCTGTAGTTAAAGGACTAGCGGAAACAGTCATTTTTAATCTTACCTTTATTTTTATTAAATTATTATTATTATTATAAAATTAAAATAGATTTAATTCAATTTTAAACAATTATTTTTATATTACTAAAAAAGCATGCAAAAAACTTAAAAAAAATAAAAATAAGGATAATATTAATTGAACCTTTCTCATCTAAAGGCAAAGAATTCCTAATTCCTATCTCCGAGCAACCCCAGCAGTTTCCCAGGCTTTAAACCACCAATACCAATAGCCTTATGATATCTATTCCCGCGTTCAGATCTCTGTCGATCTTTAGTCCGCATTTACATACATATTGTTTTTCAAAAAGGTATTTTATTCTCCTTGCCACATCATAAATTAATTTATTAAAAAAATATATTTAATTAAGAGAGTACATTTTCTTCAATATTCGCTCTAATCCATTGCATCATACGAAAAATTGTAGAGGCTAAGATGCTAATACAGCCGACATTTATAATAAAATAACTAATATGAAAAATAATTTGAGAAATAACATGCTTAGATCCAAAGATTAAGTTACTTATAGGCCAAAAGCCAAATAATAAATACATGCCAGCAGCTGTTAAGAGGCCTCCATAAATCAATAAATGAAAAATTTTACTATCAGTTTTACAAGGCAACTGTTTCTTAAAAGTCTGCCAAGGATGGAATAAATCTCCTTTTAATATTTTTTTAGCCTGCTTGTTGTGCTGAACTGGATCTGGTTCTGAAACTCGCTGTACTGTAAAAAAACTCAATACTTCACCTCTTTTTTAAGATCATTTTTTTTTGAAACACAATATTATGACAAAACCGATTTTTTTCTAATTTTTTTTTGTCAAAAATTCAAAAAAATTGAGGTAAAGCGACTTTAAATCTAGATATCAACAAAACGGAAAAAAAATTGTATTTTACGCTAAAGGACACAAGAAAACCAACCATTTTAATGGTTGGATGAATTGTGCCAAAAATATTTCTTTCTTAAAAAATTTTAAATAGTTTAAATTTATATTTCGCTTTTTGCGAATAATGTCTTTAAGACATTTCTGTTTTTTATAAAGTGTATAGGGTTCTTTGAAAAATATTTCAAAGGTAAAACACTATATTAAATAAACTTCTAAAGTAAAAAAATAATGAGAAGGGGCATCTTCTCTTAGCTTAGATATTGTAAGACTTGAGAGATCAAGCGAGTATTGTTTGAAGCTAGAATCCAACGTTCTTTAGACGTTGGAGTATGTCAATGAAATAGATTTAAATCTAGAGGTTAAAGGCGCCTCAGACAAAGAAAAAATTAAAAAATTACTAGACTGGGCAATTGCCAGCTGCCCTGTCGGCTGCGCTATAAAAACCTCAAAAACCTATCATGTAAATGTCTCTTAAGGCGTTTTTGACTTAGTTTAAAAATATATTTATGTATTCTCAAGCTTTTACAGTTAATTTAACATACGAAATTATTAAAAAACAAAAGTAACAGCACTAGATCTTATCAACTTGCTTTTCAAGGGAAAATCTGCTAAAATATTTTTAATAAAAATAATTGAGGTTGTTGTGAAAAGAATTTTATTAACTATTTTAACTTGTATAGGTGTTTTCTTGACTGGTTTAAAAGCTGAAACTTCTACTGGCAAACCACTGGTAATTGTTATGATGGGCCCTCCCGGAGCCGGAAAAGGCACACAAGCTGTGGAACTTGCCAAAAAAATGCAAATACCCCACATTTCTACAGGGGACTTATTCAGAGAAAATCTGAGCAAAAATACAAAGCTTGGTATAAAAGCCCAAAATTTCATTGATAAAGGCGAACTCGTACCTGACAATATTGTTATCGATATGCTTTTTGACAGGATTGATAAAGCCGATTGTAAAAAGGGATTTATTTTAGACGGTTTTCCCAGAACTATAGAACAGGCTAAAGAACTCGACGGCAAATTGAATAACAGATTTAAAGTTGTGACTTTAAATTTAAAAATCGCAGATCAGCCTTTAGTTGAACGGATTACCGGCAGACTAATGTGCAAAGACTGCGGCGCCCCATATCATAAAAAGTACTTGCCTCCTAAAGTTGCCGGCGTCTGCGACAAATGCAAAGGCCCTCTATATCAAAGAACCGATGATACAGAAAACGTAGTTCAAGAACGGCTTTCTGTTTATCACAAGCAAACAGAACCGGTAATTGACTATTACGCGAAAAAAGACGGATTTTTATATCAGGTGGACAGCAATCAGAACAAAGATACTGTTTTTCAAGACCTGATAAATACAGTAGAAAAAATTAGATAGACTTGACCCCCTCTTACAGAAAAAGAAGAGGGGATTTTTTTAACCCTATTTTAAAATAATTTATATATATGTCTGCCTTAGCCTGTTTACCGTTAAAAATTGTAGAATCTGCTGCTGGAGCATCTTGGGGCTTATTAGATGGGTTTATTGAGCATCAGTTAGGAGACATACATTCGAATTTAGTTGCAAACATACTTTTTCCCCATATAGAAAAAATAGAGGATCCGGCAGAAGAACCTGCATTTAAATCCTTTTTTTATTACGATCCAGTATTGGAATATATGAATAAATCGCCCGAACCTTCAAGCATCATAGAATGTAATACGCCGAATAACTCTCTTAAAGAAGCTGAATTTAAGGATAAGTTTGTTGAAAGATTCCGGGACAAAATCGAACAGATAGATCAATTAATTAAAAATATCGATCCTGCTTTAATCGGCCAAAAAAGATCTCAAAGCTCATTTTTCTTAATCAGAATTGTTCAAACCATACGGTTTATTTTTAAACGTATTTTTACCTCTAACATAGAAATCAACAGGCTTTTTTTTTGTCAAAGAGCTTTAAAAATAAGACTTGAAGATTTCAAAGCAACTTATCCGGAAGCCGTTAAAACAATTATCAAACCTACAACTCAAGAAGATCAAGCTAAAATTATGCGGGAAATTGAAAAAATTATTAAAGATAATTTTGCAATTTTAGAAGAAGCGGAAATGATTCTCTATGTTTTACAAAATGGCTTGCCGCAAAAAGATTTTAGCTTGTTTGAATATGATAAAGAAACCTGCAAGTTCACCATCAAATATCTGCACAACCATCATTATTTGGCTCATGCCAATTTAGAATCTGTGCAAATGGGCTATTTGCAGATGACCATTATTTGCGAAGACACTGTTCAAGGCAGAATTGAGAAGAAAAAAAAACAGATCACATTTAAAACCGGTTTTCATGCGGAAAACATTATTTTTTTAGATCTGGACCAGTTCTTTTTTCCCTTAAGAAAATTAGCAGAAGCAATTACTGCAAATTCAAAAAAGAAAAAACCGCCAAAATTGGAATTTGTCCAAATGAAAGAACAAAGAAAAATTAAAGTCCAGGGTTCAGCTGCTATTTCTTTTGTCAAAATTCCTGAAAAACTCATAGCTCCTCTACTTTCTTATCAGAAAGTGAAGGCAAATTTATCAAAAATTAATTGGCGCTGTCCAGATTAAGAACCGCTAAAATCATTTTACTGTCCTTTGCAGGTTTTAAACTAAAGCCCATTTTTTTACATAATTTTTGCATGGGCTCATTTTCCGCAAACATATAAACTGTCAATGATTTTAATTTTTCTTCCTTGGCAATCTCAATCACCTGCTGTAAAAGAGCCTGGCCCACCCCTTTATGCTGCCAGACATCTTTGACTACCAAAGCAAAATATGCATGGCTTTCTGCTTTTTTAATCAATCTGGCAACAGCTAAAATCTCTCGTTTCTGATTTTGATCCTTTTTTTCTGCGACAATAGATAGTTGCCGATCGTAGTCGCAAAAACAAGCGCGGATTAATTGTTCACGATTTAAAAGCTCATCGGAAGAGATGTTTTTTAAAAACCTGAAATAAATAGCCTTGTTGGAAAGGGTTTTTAAAAAATCTACAATCAGCGGCTCGTCCTCCGGCATAATCGGCCTTACCGTAATAGGAATATTATCTCTGATCTTTAAAAACTTAATATATTGAGAAGGATAAGGGCGAATGGCCAGCCTGGGGAAATTTTCATTTTCTTCATGCAAAACAATCCTTGCATCCAAGGCATAAAGTTTCTCTCCCACAAAAAGCGGATTGATATCGCATTCTTTAATCACTGGATTTTCAGCAATCAAACGGCTGAAACGGATTAAAACTGTAGATAAACTATTTAAATCAACAGCTTTTTTACCCCTGACTCCTTTAAGAGCCTTATAAATTTTGGTTTTTTCCATCAAGCGTTTTGCCAGATTAGCATTTAAAGGAGGCAGAGCCAGAGCGCTATCTTCAAAAATCTCAACCAGCACGCCGCCGGAGCCAAATAAAATAACCGGGCCAAATTGTGGATCGACAGAAGAGCCTAAAATCAATTCGTAGCCTCCTGATATATCGATCATGGGCTGAACATTGACTCCCTGGAAATGCTCTTTGCCTTTTTTTTCAGAAACGCTTTTTTGAATCTCTTCAAAAGCATTTTGCACAGCCTCCCGATTATTTAGATTCAGCTTGACTCCCCCTACATCGCTTTTATGAGTAATCGTATTGGAAAACAGTTTCAAAACTATCGGAAAACCTATCTTTTCCGCAAAATCAGCTGCTTCTTCTTTAGTTTTAGCCATATGCGCAGGCGCTATGGGAATATCATAAGCCTCCAGCACTTTTTTAGATTCATGTTCTGCTAAAATAGTGCGTTTTTCTTTTCTGGCTTTTTCAAAAAAAGCTCTGGCTTGTTTTTGTTTTTCCAGTTCTTTTTCATCATCCGAAAGCTCATCGCGCAAAGGAGGAACTTCATATATACCATTAATATTGTAACTATATGACCACATATAGCCAAAAGTCCGGCAAGCTCCGTCGGGAAATTCAAAATTGGGAATGTTCGCTTCTTTTAGCTTGCTAATTCCTGCCTCTACTTTTTCCGCACCCATCCAACTAGCCAAAATCGGTTTGTCGCTACTTTCAGAAGACTTCTTTAAAATATCGGCCACTTTAGTGGCGTCTGTCATATATTGAGGCGTTAAAATAACTAAAATCCCCTGGCTATACGGGTCTTTGACCATAACCTCTAAAGTTTTAGCATATCTTTCTGCTGAAGCATCCCCTAGAATATCAATGGGATTATTATGACTCCAGGCTTCGGGTAAAAAAGAGCTGAGCTGTGTTTTAATACCATCGCTCAGTTCAGTTAATTTGCCTGCACTTTGCACTAAAACATCCGTGGCAATCACACCAGGCCCACCAGCATTGGTAATAATGGAAAGATAAGGCCCTTTAGGCCTTGGCTGTTTAGCTAAAATTTCTGCCATATTAAATAAATCGGCAATAGTTTCTACTCTCAGCACGCCTACCCTATTCAAAGCAGCATTCAAAACGTTATCGCTGCCTACCAAAGCACCTGTATGAGAAGCTGCTGCTTTCGCAGATTCTGTTGTCCTGCCGGCTTTAATCAAAATAATCGGTTTAGCTAAAGCCACTTCTCTTGCCGCCGATAAAAAAGACCTGGGATTTTTGATGCTTTCCATATAAATCAAAATGCTTTTGGTGTTTTTATCCTGGCCAAGGTAATTAATTAGATCTCCCCAATCAACATCAATCATAGAACCAATAGATACAAAAGCGGAAAAACCCACATTTTCCTTCAAGCTCCAATCCAAAACAGCTGTACATAACGCTCCCGACTGGGAAACAAAAGCAATATTGCCTTTAAGCGCCATTTCAGCAGCAAAAGTGGCGTTTAAGCCGGAAACAGGATTCATAACCCCCAGACAGTTAGGTCCAATAATCCGCAATTTGCCAGCTGCCGCTTGCATAATTTCTTTTTCCAACTTTATGCCTTCTTCGCCAATTTCCTTAAAACCGGCTGAAATGATTACAGCAGCTTTCACTTTTGCCTGCACACATTCTTGAATAATTTTAGGTACGGTCTTGGCAGGGGTTGCAATAACTGCCAAATCTACGGGTTTGGGAGTTTCGCTAATACAAGGATAAGCAGACAAACCTAAAATGGTCTTGTGTTTTGGATTAACTGGAAAAATATCTCCTGTAAAAGAAGCTTCTTTAAGGTTAATCAAAATTGTCCTGCCAACAGAGCCTTGCTTTTCTGTCGCTCCGATTAAAGCTACACTTTTGGGAGTAAAAACAGCATCTAAAGCAGAATGCCTAGTCTGCAGGATATTTAAAGATGGATCAAAAATATTTTCTGTCATAAAGACCGCTAATTTTCTAAAACCTATTTTTTTAAAGCTTTTTTTCCCTTATAAAAAAAAGATCAAAGAAAAGCCAGCTTCTTTTCCAAAACTTTTTCTAGTTCTGCTTTTTTTATAGCGCCTTCCCTTAAAATTTTTAATCCTTGATCTGACAATTTAATAACTGTAGAAGCTTTTTGAAAAACAGGTCTGCCCCCATCTATCAATAAATCAATTTGGTTTTTAAATTGTAAAAAAACCTCTTCAGCTGATAAAAGCGGCAGCTGATTTGCCAGATTGGCAGAAGTGCCGACAAACGGCTCTTTTAAATATCGGGAAAGTTTTAAAAATAAAGGATGGTTGGGAATTCTAACTCCTACGGTAAAATCCGGACTGAAAAGATTCGTTTTAGCCGGCAGTACAACAGTTAAAGGACCTGGCATAAAATGCTTGGCCAAATGAAAAAAGCTGTTTTTTAATTCATCTGTCAGATCTGCTAATTGTTCTATTTGAGCAAAATCTGCTAAATGCAAAGTAAACGATTTATAAACATCTCTTTTTTTGATCTCTTTCAGCCTTTTCAGGGCTTTTTTTTGAGAAAATAAAGCTCCTAACCCGTAAACAGTTTCAGTGGGAAAACCAATAACAGCGCCCTGCTTTAAGAGCCTGGCTACTTTTTCAAAATCCTGTTTTTTCAAATCACCTGTTAAATATTCTAAAGACATACCGCATTACCCGTGAAAAAAACACATTAATCGATTAAATATGGAACTTATACAAAAACCCAACCAAGACAAAATACGTCCAGGCAAAATCCATCCCAAAGTATAAAAAGGCCTTTTTTTAAAACAGTCCCATAAAGAACCTTTACTTGACAAGCTATGATTTCTTGATGAACCTTTTGCTTCTTCAGCAGTCTGTTTTTGTACCCGTTCCAAATAACCCTGAATATCAGCAGCTGCTCCTTTAGGCAGCTTTCTAAAAGGAATTTTGATATATCTAACGTTGGGTTCAATAATAATTTTTAAATATTTAAAAATTCCGCTTACTACTTCTACACCATATTTTTCCAAACTATTTGCTTTATTTTGAACATACATATCATCTTCTTGAATTACCAAAACAAATGTTTTATTATCTGGTTTCTGTTTAGATTTTGGAAGTTCATATTCTTTCTGTTGAAAATCTTCTGATGCTATTACCAATGAACTATCATTCCAATCAGTAGCTGAAAAATACATAGCTAAAGGAGGGCGTCTGCTAGCTTCATTAGCCGCAACAGCAGTTCTTTGCACAGTACCAAACGGTTCACTACTATGATGATGACGATGTATAATAGCTCCAGACCTTTCTAACGGGCTTGACATAGCAAACACTCCTTATTTTTAAACCTCCCTCGCCTAAAGGCTAAGGATTCCTAGTTCCAGCTCCGAACGACCCCGGCAGCTCCCCAGGCTTACCGACGCACCGGTGGCCTTATTTTTTTAACACTTTCTAGCAATGGCAGAGGCGCTTGCATTTATACTAGCTTAAGGCTAGCAGAGGCTTTATACTTACTCAGTGGATGTACCACCAATCCTTAATAGGATTATGAAGTTAAAATTTGCTTAATATTTTAGCTTTTTGTTGGAAAAGATCAAAGTAAAAAGACTGGACATAAACTCTTTTTTTATAAATACTTGTTACCTTTTTAAAAATTTGCACACATTGGAGTCCTCTTGCTTTAGCTGGAGAATGAAAATGTGTCCTTATATTTTTCTAAAAGAGACCCTAAACTAAAAAAAATATGCTATTGACAACTAAAATAAAGCTAAAATCTTCTTTAGAACAAAAAGCTTTTTTTAAAAAAACACTTAGAACATGTTCTGACGCCTA
>CAYXMS010000039.1:0-9858 GCA_964466185.1 uncultured bacterium | reverse complement strand
CTTTTCAAAGATTTTATAATCCTGAATTTACAGACAAAATGTTACACTACCTTCAAATTTTTATTTTTTTGATAAAAAATTGACCAAAATAAAAAAAAAACTTACTCTTTTTCAAGATTTTTTAATCAATTAAATAAAAAGATAAGTTTATGAGGGATTTTATGAAGAAGTTATTTGTTTTATGTATTTGTATATTAACCAGTGTTTTTTCAATGTTTGCCGAAGATATTGAATTTCCTTTTATTTTGAAGGATGAGGATTTTAAAAATCCGAGAGTAACTGCTTTGATTAATAGAATGGAAAAAATTCGTACTAAGACTATGGGATGGTGTTCTAAAGAAAAAGCAGATGCTCTTATATCTTTAATGTTAAATATTCAGCCAAAAATCAGTGTAGAAGTGGGGGTTTTTGGAGGGTCTTCTTTGACTCCTATTGCTGTTAGTTTGCAATATTTGAGATCTGGTAAAGTATTTGCTGTAGATTCTTGGAATAATCAAGACTGTATTCGTTATATGACAGATAAAGATCCCAATAAATCATGGTGGAGTTCTGTGAATTTAAATATGGTTTATAATTCATTTATAAATATTTTACACAATAATGGATTGCACAATGTATGTACTGTATTGAAAAGTGATTCGGTTCAAGCTGCTGCTCATTTTGCTGATGAATCAATAGATTTTCTTCATTTAAATGGTAATCACACCTTTTTAGGCACAAAAAGAGATATTGAAGCCTACTTGCCTAAAGTTAAAACAGATGGATATATTCTTGTAAGCGATGTTATGTGGGTTATTGAAGATAATATTACACCTATTTGTGAAGCTGTTGAAGATCTGTTTGAAACTTGTGAATTGATTGATGGAGTAGAAGGAGATAATGTTTTTTTATTTAAAAAAATATAATTTAATTATTTTTTTAACTGTTGATTAAAATTAAAAATAAATTTATAATCTTTTAGTTTTTTCACATCAATGATTAATACATAAGAAGGCGGGTTTTTTATGCTAGGTTTTCAATGGTATTTAATAATATTTAGCTTTTTTAGTTTTTGTTTTGGGGGCGTTGCAGACCATTTTAAAAAAGCAAAAGAAAAAGATACCGGACATTCTATGCGTAATATTGATTTTATTTATATGATTAACTTAGATGAAAGACCGGAAAAATGGCATAAATCTGCTATTCAATTGGCTGAATATGGAATTTATCCTTATCGTTTTTCAGCAGTAAATGGTTGGAATTTGTCTTTAGAGGCTATTAATGATCTGGGACTTAAATTTGCATCAGACATGGATCCCAAGGGAATTATGGGGACTAAATATCCTTTAGATAAAAATTTCAAAGCAATTCATGAAAAAATAGGGAAAGTCGGAGAAATTTATTTTTGTCATTGTACTGCAAGAGGTACAATAGGTATTCAATTAAGTCATTTATCTGTTTTGCAAGATGCCTATGATTCCGGATATCAAACTATCTGGGTTATGGAAGATGATATTGAAGTAGTTTCCGATCCTAGGCAAATTCCTGATTTAATAAAGGAACTTGATCGTATCGTAGGTAAAGATAATTGGGATATTTTAGCTACTGATAGAGATATTCGTGATCAATGGGGAAATGATGTTCCTTCTGCGGGAATGGCTGTTGTACCTAATTTTCATCCAATAAATCTTAGACAATATTTTATTAAACGAGATATCAGTAATAATTTAAGACAAGTAGGATCAAGATTTGGAGCTACTTCTCTTGTTTATCGTAGAAGTGGATTGAAAAAGATACTTGATTTTGTAAAGTCTTATAAGATTTTTTTACCATATGATATGGTTAATTACTTGCCTTCTGGAATTAAATTTTATACCGTCAAAAAAAATGTTGTTACTAATTTAGCAAAATCTTTATCTGATAATGGCGGTGCAAATTATTTAAAAAAGCAAGCTACAAAGTAATTTTTTTATTTTTAGTTATGATTTTTTTCTAAAAAGATAACAGCTATTACCTATTGAGTAATTTATATTCAAAGAGCAATGCTGCATTAAATAATAGAATGATTTTTTAGTATAATGCCAGTTAGCTTTTTCAAACAAAATATAGCCGTTTTTTTTGACTTTCGGTAGATATGTTTTTACATCGGAAAAAGAAAGTTGTTCGGAATAGTTGCCGTCTATATGTAAAATATCAATTGATTCATCTTTAAAATAATCAGCAGCTTGATAGGAGTTCATGCGTATGATTTGACAAAAGGGGACAAGTTTCTTTTTATATAAAATATGGGTAAATTTTTTTAGGGCATGCTCGAAATTTATCTCTTTCCACCATGCAGCCTGCAAATCTATATCTTTATAAGCCTCGGCAACCCAGGGATCGATAGCATAAAGCATTCCTTGGTTTTCAAAAGCTAAGGCAGCGGCCATGGGGTATGCTGAAGATCCGCAGAAAACACCAATTTCTACACAAATAAAAGGATGGGTTTTATGAATTAAATCCATGATTTTAGAAGTTTTTTCCTGCGAACACCAACCGGGAATTGTTTTTTGATATTTTAAAACTTTTCTTTTGTAAATTTTCCATGAAAGCTGATGATAAACAGCAAAAGAAATAACCATTAAAATAGCAATTATGTTGAAACTGATTATGATATTTTTGATTAGTTTTTTTTGGGATTGAATGGAAAACTTGGAAAATGAAGAAATTATGGTTTTAAGATGTAGAAATTTTGCTTTGATTAAAATTAGTGAACTCATATTTTGTATTCAAAATTATTAGAAAATGATTGTGATTTAGCCTTAGTTACAGAAAATTAAATTTTTTTTAAGTTTTTCAATAAAATATTTTTATCTAGTGTAATAATTTTTATGTGAGAGTCATTTTCACCGCAAGATAAATGTATAACTTCTTTATTTAAGTACTTGTCAAATACAAAACTACAGGGGAAAAGAACCCTTTTGCAAGGGTCTGCCGTATTAATAGGGGTTGATTCATATATGCCATTAAAAAAAATAGGGTATTGGGAAATCCTAGTAATCCTAAATGGCGGGTCTTTATCAAAGGTATATGCTCCAATAACATACCAAACAAATTTGTTTTTATCTGTAAATACACTGTGAAAAAAACTCAAATATTCCTGTTCATTGATTTTTAAAGAAACAGTGCCGCTTCTTGGCGTGCCCCAAAGTTTTGGCCAAGATAAATTTTTTTGGTATTTGAAATTTGGAAAAATTAAATGCTTTAATGAATTAGTTTTAGGATTTTTTAGCTTTAAAATAATATGAGGAGTTAAATAGTATTCAAAATAAAGGTGAGATTTTCTTTGTTTGTCAATATATTCAAAAGGACTCCAATTTTTTTCAATAGGCTGCATTTGAAAATCAAGTTCAGTAATAAAATTGGTTTTGAGTGTCTCTACATCTATATTAGCCAAATGCATGGAGCGACATTGATCAGATGATGAATGCAGATCATTATATATAAGATAAAGGTTGTTTTCTATCTGAACGGTTCTTGGATCTTCAGAAAAATTGCTTTGGGTATCGATTTTACAAAATTCTTTTGCCGTCTGTTTGAAATTTTTATCCAGTTCTATACAACCTATGTAGGAAAAAAAATTACGGTTGATGCTATGTTGATTTATTATATCATATCTAAAAAAAAGCAGATAATTATCTGCTTTTTTAATTAATGATGCATTGTAAGGAGCTATAACATTGCGGATTTTAATTTCTTGAGCTTTTAAAACTAGATTAGACGTTTCCGCGGGAGGAATTAATCGCAGACTAGGCGGTAGGTATGGTTGATATAATGAAATACTGTTTTGAATATTTAAGTATCTTTTTTGCAGGGTTTTATTTTCCTTTTTAAGCTCATACATTTTCCAGCCTACAACTAGAAAAAAACCTAAAAACAAATAGGGGATTAGTTTTAAATTGATAAAAAGCAGTCTTTTAAATTTGAGCCACATAACCTTATTCGATCTCTTGGAAAAGGCTAAAAATATATCTTTATTTTTGTTTTTTAGAAAGAGTTTTTTGTTTTTTATAATTATAATCTCCATTATCTGAAGTAGCTTGAGTTAATGTTGAGACGACATCATTGATAACTGAATACATGCGTATGCCAGGTGCCAAATATATATCCATATCGTAAGGTGAGAAAATTTGATAAGTTTTAAAAAAATCTAAAATCTTTTTTATGCCAAAACGTCTGATAATCATAGAATAAGTTCCAAATCTAGAACCTACTCTGCGCAGCTCAGAAGATATGATAGTACGAACATAAAATTGTTTTTCATTCAAAGGAATGAAATTAGGCCTTTTTGTATAACCTAAGCTAATAATATAATTGCCTGTTTGATCTTTAGTGTCTTTATCTGTAAAAAAAATATCCCATTTGTTTTTCCCGACAAATAAATCCATTTTATTAATTAAATCAGATAGTATATGGGGATTGCGAAGAACTTCTATATCATCTTCCATTACCCAAATAGTCTCATATCCGGAATTATAAGCATCTTGCAAAATCGATAAATGACTTAAAACTATGCCAATAGCTCCTCTGGACATACAATGGGCAAAAAATGTTTGTCCTAGGGTTTTGATGGGGAGTTCATGGGTATCGCGTCCATTGTTTTCTGGAAGATATGAAGTTCCTTTTACTTTTCTCATCCATGGTTTTAATTTTATTCCGACATCATTAATTACATCTAAAGGCAGTTCCCAGCCATTAACTGCAGAAAAGCGGTAGGGAACTATGCTGTAAGGGGCTAATTGAGCTAAAGTATGTGCTAATTTTTCCGGGCGCTTGTCAAGGTTGATTAAATAAATAAAATCGACATTTTTAATTGATTTGCAAGTTTTATCAGAGGGTATTTTTTTAAAATATTTTTCAATTTGCCCAAAAAGAGGCTGGAAATTGTTAAAAACAGTTAAGATTATAAAAAAATGATAAAATAGCTTTTTATATAAGAACATTATAAATTTTTCTTTTAAGGAATAAATAAATGGTCCAGCCTTGTTCCATTATCAGAAAGAGAATCTAAAAGTGAGGCGACAATATCTTCTTGAGGTGTATACATTGTAATATTTGGCGCCATATAAAAATCCATATCATAAGGCAGGAAGATTTTATAAGTTTTAATAAAATTTAAGATTTTTTTCATTCCGGATCTTCTAATGATCATAGAATAAGTTCCATATCTGGCCCCGATTTTACGAAAATCATAGGATACATTTTTTCTTAAAAGAAAAATACCTTTATGGCGGGGAATAAAATTGGGTCTTAAAGCTGTTTGATTGCAGATAATATACTCTCCTGTTTTATCTCTGGTATCTTGGTCTGTAAAGAGGACATCCCAATTTTTATGGGTTAATAAATCCAATTTGTCAATTAAGCTAGATAAGATGTGCGGATTTTTCAAGACTTCTATATCATCTTCCATTACCCAGATAGTTTCATATCCGAAATCCAAAGCATCTTGTAAAACAGATAAATGGCTTAAAATAATGCCAATAGCTCCTTTAGACATACAATGGCAAAAATAATTCCTGCCAATTTTTTCAATGATTTCATGCTGTTCTAGGCCTTTATTTTCAGGAAGATAGCAAGTCCCCCAAAAATCTTTTTGCATATCAGGTTTTAATTTAACGCCCAGATGATTGATGGCTTCAATTGACAGAAGCCAGCCGTTAACTGCAGAAAAACGGTAGGGGACAATGTCGTAAGGTTTTAGCTGGTCTAGTGAAAATTTTAGTTTTTCAGTTCTGTGATTTAAATTTATTATGTAAATAAAGTCAATATTTCTGATGGATTTACACGTTTTAGTTGACTTATCTTTTTTTAGATATTGGTCAACACTGGCTTGCAGATAAAAACTGCAAGCCAGCCCCAATAAGAAAAGAAAATTAAAACACAATTTTTTGATCATGCAATTTTTAAAAATATCTGTTTTTTACCATCTTTGAGGCAAGAAGATCTTTTCCTTTTTTAATGATTTTTTAGCTTTAGCCCTAGAGCAAGGCATCAGCGGTTTTTCATCCTTAGAGATTACATACACATATGCCTTTAAGGCCCCCTGTATGTTAGGGTAATCCACTTCGGGGTTGTTAGAAGGAGTTTTTAAAAAGCCGGTTGGCTTTAAACCTGGCATGCTGAGAGTTTTCTTTCTGTTTAATGACAGATCACAGTTAAGCCACTGGTTTTTGCCACGGACTTGTGGAGCATACCTAGGTGTGTATGTATCTCTTCTGATTAACTTCTGCATAAAGTTTTTTTTGTGCCCCCTAATCAACCAGTTTCTCTTGCGTCTCACGGCTCAAGCCTCTCTTTTTAGAGAGGGGTGATTGACAGAATGATCAATTTGGCTTTTTTAATTTTTTTGAAAAAGATAACATTCATTTCCAATTGACCTGTCTGGAAGAAAGATGCAATTTTTCAGCATAAACTGCACTGCTTTTTTAGTAGTAGACCAATTGACATCGTCAAACCAGATAAAACCGCCAGATCTAACTTTTGGCAGCCACATTTCAGCGTCGGAAAAAGCTACATTTTCAGTATGATTGCCGTCAATATGCAGAATATCTACGGACTCGTCTGCAAAATGAGATAGCGCAGCAACAGATGTCATCCGCATGACATGGCAATATCTGTTAAGTTTATGCTTGTGCATGGTTACTAAAAACATTTGATAAATAGCTTCTAAGTGAGAATGATTTTTCCACCAGTCATAGTTAGGATTGTTGGCATCATAGCCGATTAAACATTCATCTTCTTTCCAGGGATCAATGGCATGGATAATGCCATTTCTAACAAATGCTAAAGCAGCAGCTGTAGGATATACTGAAGAACCGCCGTAAACTCCTATTTCTACACATACTTGAGGTCTTATTTCATAAATCAGATCCATCATTTTTCCAGCTTTTTCCGGTACACACCAGCCGGGAATAGTTTTTTGATGGGCAAGGACAAACTTTTTATAAGCATCCCAGGATTTAATCGCTCCCATTAAAAAGAAAGTGGGTAAACAAAGGCAGAAAATAAACAGCCATTTTTTCATAACAGTTTTGCTCCGTGTTATAAGGTTATTTAAGGCCTGATAAATTTTAAGAATTTTATCTTAAAATCAAAACTGCACTTTGTAATTATAGAACGTGCTTAAGCAGCCTTAAAATTTAGCAAAACATGTTATATTTTTTTTAAACTTTTCAGCAAATTTTTTTTATCAAATGTGATAATTTTAATTTGAGAATCATTTTCTCCGCAGGAGACATGGATCAGTTCTTTGCCGTCTTTTTTTTCTAAAACATAACTGCAAGGGAAAATGACCCGCTTGTGAGGATCGGCTGTTCCCATAATAGGGGAGTCATAGATGCCGTCAAAAAAAATAGGATAATTGGAAAAACTTGTAAGTTTGAAAGGCGGCTTGGCTGTAAAAGTATAGGCGCCCATGAGATACCAAGCAAACCTGTTGTTTTCTTTATCTATGTAATTGCTATGAAAAAAACCTAAATATTGCTCATCATCAATTTTTTGGACAGTAGATCCGCCCCTTAGCTTGCCCCATAATTTGGGCCATAGATGTTTATGAAAAGCACAATAGTTGGGGAAAACAAGCTGCTTTAAAGAATTAAAAACAGGATTGGCAAGCGAGAAAATTTTATGAGGGTTAATACTATATTCAAGATAAAGCTGTGGTTTTCCCTGCTTGTCAATGTATTCAAACGGAATCCAATTCTTTTCAACGGGCTGCATTTGCAAATCCAGCTCTGTTATAAATTCTGTTTGTAAATTCTCTGGATTTAATTTGGCTAGATACATAGAGCGGCAAGAGTCGCTTTGAGAATGTAGATTGTTATAGATTAAAAAGAGCTTTTTTCCAATTTTAACTGCTCTTGGATCTTCAGAAAAATGACTTTTGGTATCTATGGTGACAAATTCTTTTTCTGTCTGGTTGAAATTTTTGTCCAATTCTGCACAGCCGACATAAGTTGAAAAATGCTGGCATGTTTTTTCTTCAGGCA
This sequence comes from uncultured bacterium, assembly GCA_964466185.1. Classification (GTDB taxonomy): domain Bacteria; phylum Chlamydiota; class Chlamydiia; order Chlamydiales; family SM23-39; genus CAZTYI01. Next base: position 1,852 of record CAYXMS010000039.1, on the reverse strand, counting down.
TATCGTAGCGGAAAAATAAAAGATATTTCCCCTTGTGTTCGATAATGGAAGCGTTGTAAGGGCAGGGTACATTTCTGATATTGACAGTTTTCGATCCTAAAACAATATTTTGAGCTTGTGCAGAGGGTATGTTCTGCAGGTCCATAGGCAGAAAAACACCCCTTTCAAATCCGCCCTTTCTCAGTTTGCAGGCATAGGACTTTTGGAAAGAGCGATAGTGCCTTTTTACATATCGTAGCTCTCTTCCAATGTAAACCAAAAGACCCAAAAATCCAATAATAGTTAAAGTTGAAATAATAGTTTTGATTTTGTTTATAAAATTTTTAGAAAAGTTTGTTAAAGTCATAATAACCTGTTTTGTCAGATTTTTCTTACTATCTTATGTGTATTGACTAATTTGAAAAAAAAATAATCTTATTAATATTTGGGATTTAGGTTAGCAAAAATGGTTTTTTAAAGAAAAGAACCATTATATCTTGTTAAATTGATATTCTACCTATGGCTAAAGCCAGAGGTATTACGCCTTCATTGATAACTTATTTTTCTTTTTTCAGTTTGCGTTCTTGAGTTTGTTTTCCTCCAAAGGCATAGCCTGAAGAGCAGCTGCCGTTTTTAAATACTACTCTATGGCAAGGTATATTTTTGGGATCGGAATTAACGTGCAAAGCCCAGCCTACAACTCTTGCAGAAGTTTTAGCTTTTTTAGCAATTTCGCCATAGCTGGCGGTTTTGCCTTTAGGAATTTTTTTAACTTCCTGATAAATTTTGTCAAAAACTTTGCCCATTTTATTATGTTGGTTTAAAAAAGATAATAACAGTTGAAAACCTTTTTTTTAAAAAAAATTCAGCCATGATTTGATTTATGAAGTTAAAAGCTTTTTCTTTTTTTGATTTAGACGGAGTTTTAGTTGTTTCTGAGAATTTGCATTGGCAGGCTTGGGAAAAAGTGTTAGAAAAACTAAAAATAAATATAGAGGATTTTAACTCTAAACAAATTTTGGGATTTTCAGACTCGCAAATTGTTGAATTTTTAAAGCAAAAATACCATCTTCCAAAAAAATTGTCTTTAGAAGACTTAATTGAGCAGAAAAGGCAGTTTTTCAATACGTATATAGAAAAAGGTTTTGCCAGTCCTGTCGGAAGAGACAATTTTTTAAATTTTTTCAAAAACTCCAACAGAGACTGAAAAAAAAATGAAAGTAAAATAACAACCAATTTTTAAAAAATAAAAGTTTGGAAAAATTATCAGGGAGGTTAAGGCTATGACCATCATTGCGATTTTGATCCAAGAGCATAAGCTGATTGAAAGAGTTGTGAAAATTTTAGACATAATTTGTCAAAAAGACATCAAGCCTGTTTTTTTAGATGAATTTATAGACTTTTTTCGTACATATGCCGACAAGCGCCATCATGGCAAAGAAGAGGATATATTTTTTAAATCCTTGGCATTAAAACCAATGCCGGTAGAACTGAAAAAAACCATAAATGCTCTTATAGAGGAACATAAAAAAGCCAGAAAGCTAATGAAAGATTTAGAAGAACTCAAGGGAGGCTCTCGAAAAGAAATTCAAGAATGTATAAAAAAAATCATACAGCTTTATACATCTCATATTGAAAAAGAAAATTATCATTTTTTTGTGCCGGCTTTTAATCTTTTTGAAAAAAAACAACAAAAAGAACTGCTTAAGAGAGCGGAAGAATTTGACCGTTCTTTGACTCATAAAGATTATAAAATAATGGTTTTAGAAATGGAAAAAACTCTTTCAGAGAGCTAAAAAACACTTTTTCAAGCTGAAAAGATAAAAAATACTTTTATTTTGACCAAATTTTTATTATATAAGAGTTAAGGAGA
>CAYXMS010000038.1:0-10739 GCA_964466185.1 uncultured bacterium | reverse complement strand
TTGCAATAATTTAACCACTCTGAATTTGCCTGAAGGATCAAATTTGCAGACGCTTGATTGCAGAAATTGCAGAAATTTAACCACTTTGAATTTACCTGAAGGATCAAATTTGCAGAAGCTTAATTGCAGCAATTGCAATAATTTAGCCACTCTGAATTTGCCAGAAAATTTACAAGAGCTTTATTGCAGCAGTTGCAATCATTTAATCACTTTCAATTTACCTGAAGGATCAAATTTGCAAAAGCTTGATTGCAACTTTTGCAGAAATTTAACCACTCTAAATTTACCAAAAAATTTACAAGAGCTTGATTGCAGCATTTGCGATCGTTTAATCACTCTAGATTTGCCGGAAAGTTTGCAAAAGCTTGATTGCAACGGTTGCGATCATTTAATCACTCTGGATTTGCCGAAAAATCTGCAAATGCTTTATTGCAACAGTTGCAATAATTTAACCACTCTTAATTTGCCAGAAAATTTACAAGAGCTTTATTGCAGCTATTGCAATAATTTAACCACTCTTAATTTATCGGAAAATCTGCAAAAGCTTGCTTGCAGCAATTGCAATAATTTAACCACTCTGAATTTGCCTGAAGAATCAAATCTGCAAATACTTATTTGCAACAATTGCACAAGTTTAACCACTCTTGATTTATCGGAAAATCTGCAAATACTTATTTGCAACAATTGCGATAATTTAACCACTATTACAAATGAAGCCCTGCTAAATTGCCGAATAATAGATATCTGTAATACAGAAATAGCGCAATTACCACAACTGCCAGCTACTACAACAGTATATAGTGGAAATAGTAGATATGAAGAATTTTCAAGTTTTATAGTCGATCTGAAAACTCTAGAAGAAGATCCTTTATCTATACTTTTGCAATTAGGACAAGACTTCTTGCTTCAAGGAAAACCTTTTCCCAATATTGTTTTTAAAGATTCCAGATTAGAAGAAGGACAGTCTCCCGGTATCGATGCAGGAGGTTTAAGACGCCATTTAGTTTCTACTCTGTTTCAAAATCTCTTTAACTTAAAAGACCCTGCATTATTCATAGGTGAAACAGGTGAAAAGCTACCGATATTAGATCCAAATAGCGATCAAGATTTGAAAAAAGCTATAAAAACTATTGGTAGATTATTTACTCTTTGTCAAACATCAACTTTATTAACTGGTGCATATTTTAATGAAAATTTCTTTAAAGCTATCTTATGGTACATGGATAATACCAATTTATCTAAAGACCACTTGAATGAAAGGATTTTTGCTATTGTAAAGGGCTGGAATTATGATGAATTAGATCATAATATACAAAATTCTATCCCAGATCATATAGCTGAGAGTAATTGTGTCTATCCGATAAAGCTTATTGCTGATGAGATGAAAACTATCGGAGATTTTCCTCAAAACATTACAGCGTTAGAAATTCAAAGACAAATCCAAGGTAGTGCTATCAAAACAGCTCATGATTTAAGCAATAATATTAATTGGAGAGCTAATAATTCATCTCCAGAACAAGTTGCAACAATGAAAAGATTTCTAGGAAACTGGGCTCAAAAAATGGAAAGAGAAAAACCTCAAAAACTAGAAGATTTTGTTCTTTTTGCAACCGGCAGCAGATCAATTGGTGATGACAAATTAAAAATAGAGCTTTTTCCTAGCAGAGATAAACAACAATTACCCGCTGCCCATGCTTGTTTTAATACAGTAGAAATGCCGATTTATGATTCTCAAGACATATTTAATCAAAAAACAGAACTGGCTTTATCTGCTATTACGGGTTTTCAGTTTGCGTAAAAAATTTAAAAACTTAATCTTTTCAAAAAGTCTGCCTTAATTGGGGACACATTACAAAGTTCAAACGATAAGACTAATCAGTGCTAGAAATCGCTTGTAAAAGAACTTGATAAATAGCTTCTCCTGAAGCTTTAGCTGTTTGTTCTACGATATTAATTTTTTCTAAAGGCATCTCGAGTTGGTATAATTTACTTCTAGCAGTCTCTAGAAGTTTTTGTTCGCCCTCTAAAAGAGCGTTGTGATAATTATTCATGACTTGATCAAAATTTATAATGCTATAACGGTCTAACAAACTAAACATACGGGAAATTGGATCGAAGACTTGGAAAATATGCATCATATGAACGGTCACATCAGTTACTCTTGAATAGGAAAAGCCTAAAACGACATAAAGATTATCTGCCCATTGTTTGGGAATAGCATGCGTTTGAGAAATATTTCGCAAAGCTTGCAATTTAGATTTTTGTTTAAGAATTTGAGGAGTTAATAATTGAATAAGTCCATTTTTTTTTGTTTTCATTCTATTAGGGACTTTAATTGTAACACCCCCATCTTTAAGAAAAACAACTCGATCATTAAAAAGTTTTTTTAGTCTTCCATTTTGAATTAATCTTCGTGTTTCTAAAGTTCGGCCTTTTCCAATAAAAGAAAGAGAACGAAGAATATTAGAACCTGGATGGATTCGGATACAGAAAAAAGAACCAGGCTCTGGAAGATATGCAGAATAAGGTACAATCGAATTCATTGCAGCTCTAACAGCCATGTCTAGTTTAATTCCAAGACGGATAATCGGAAGTTCATTATTTTGAGCTTGATAGCCGCAAGTGATAGCTGAAGGATTATTTTGATTTAAAATTTCTTGGTCAAGTAAGCTAAAAAGTCCAAGATTAGAGCGAAGAGCAATGCAATCACTATCCATAATGCCTAAATATATTGGAGATTGTGGGGAGTATTGCTCAAAGTATGAAGCAAAAAATCTGGATTGGGAACTATCTTTGATGCATTCGCGGATTTGTTGAAAAGGAATTTGACTTGTTAGTTGCTTGGATAAATCATTTTTTCCTTCTACGAGATCTCGAACAGAAGTTGCTTTTTCTTTAGCAAGAGCCTTTAAAAGCAGGTAGCCTTTTTGTATTGGGTAAAGTTTGCTGATATTAGATGTGAATTCCCATTGAGGATGCCAGAAAAAACCAAAAGCAGAACAAGCAATATTTTGGATTCTTGGTAAAGCTAAAATACAGTTGACAAACTCTTCATTGACGGCATTATCGATTGAATATGGTTGGTTTATGCCAATGACTATAGCTAGTCTTTGCCTAACAGAAGTTAAAGATTCAATGGCATTTATGCCAAAGGCCTCATCTTGGAAAAGTTTTAAAAAATTTTGAAGAGAATTATTCCTTAAATAGTTATAGGCCATAGGGATATTAACTAAATAACTCGGGCGGTTTTCTAAATACATTGGTGACAGTTGTTCATTAGAGGTGGCAGCCGGAAGATGTATAAAACGATCAAGAGAGGCTTTCCCGTCATTTTTAATTCGATATGGAAAAGCTGATAGAGTTCCTTCTAAACATTGATTGAGCCAGCTATGATTGGCTAGTTTAAAATCTAAATGATCGTTAAGACATTTAAATAATTTTAGGTTTATTTTCATACATCCTTAAATGATTAAAAAAAGGGTTTAATTTTAACATAAAAAGAAGTTTTTTAATAGTTTTTATATCTTAATAAGCAATAATCTTACCACAATTTGACAAAAACCATGATGACAAATATAGTTAAAAAAAAGTTTTTAAAGGACATATTTGGTAATAACCGATCAAATCAAAAAAAGGAGCGGAATATGAATACGAAACTCAAATTGATCATTGCGGCATTTTTATTATTATGTGTGGACTTGATTGTTAATGCTATTAACAGCGCCGGCTTTTCCTGGATATACACTATTCCCCCTACTAACATATGGGACTTCCCCATAACACCCATGGAGGTCTTTATTTCATTAACTGTAGGTTATATATGGAATATAGTAATAGTTATCTGGTTTTTGTTCTTCGCCTCCTCTACCCTTACCAAAAAATTCAACAAAAACAAAAAAGCGGTCATATTCGGCTTGCTCCTAATAGGTTTTTGCCTTGGAGACTGGGTCTCTAATTTCTGGGCTATTTTGAAGATCCCTTCTCTCGTAACCATTTACTGGATAGGACTGACAATAGCTATAAACATGGCAAAAAGTTTCATTTTATCGTATTTATACCCTCGCAAAAGCATACAGCCTCTACGATAAATTTAATTTTTCGCATGATATATTTGATAATTAGGGAATCTAATACCTATTTTTTAAAACGTCTTGAAAAGCATTTTTTTAAGTCTTTACATTATGAAAAAAGCTTTTTGTTTTTATTGCATTTTTAATTTGTCTATAATTTTTGCTTTTAATTTCAATTCTTTTAACGTCCAACGGTGGCAAAAACTGTTAGAAGAAAAGATGGAAAATTTATGTCTTTCAAAAGGAGAAGATCAAAAAATATTAGAATTTATTCAACATTTAAATCTACATCCTGAAATAGCTGGTTTATTTGATCAGTCTACTGGAGTATGGGAAGGCTATTCTTTAGAAAAGCATACACTTATGGTATTAAGAAGTTATTTTAAATATTTTTTTCCGCGAAAATTGCCAACATGTATTTCTCAAAAAGATTTTATTTTATTTTTAACTTTGCATGATATTGGAAAACCTATTGCAAGTAAAAAGGGGAACAAGGATTTGCAATATAAATACAATCCTTTAATTATTTCGAAAATTGAAAAAGATCTCCCTTATTTTCAAAAGGATTTGTATCTGATGCTATCCATAGATCCATTGGGTAAGTTTTTTAAAGGCGGAAATTTAAGAAAAGCAGCTGATATCATTACCAGAACACAACGAAAATCATGCTTTTTAAAAGAAGATTTTTTCTATCTTTTAACCATTTATTATCAAGTTGATGCCGGAAGTTATACCCAGGAAGCAGGAGGAGTGCCTTCTTTAGAATTTCTTTTTCAAAACCAAAGCTTCAATGAGAATCAAAAAAGAAGATTTTTTTCAAAGCATTTAGAAAAAAAATATTTTTTTTTAAAAAAAGCAGTTCTAGGATAAGTCAGTTATTGTGAGATTTTTTTATGCTTTAAGGCGTTGGAGTATATCTATATCTTTAGGGTTTTTTAAAAATCGCTACACGGTCTTTTGTATATATTAAATGAAGAAAAAAATACCTTTCAATCCATTTCAAGGTTCTATGGGAATAGAAAACAACATGACTTGGGATGTTTTTATACCACCATGAGGAAAAATTGTTTTTAATAGTTAAATCATAAAAAAGGGTCATGACAGCTAAATATCCTCCGTGTTTCACAAGGCTTGTTAATAAAGACCAAGATTTTTGAGGATTATTGAAATGTTCGATAACTTCTGTACAGACAGCAAAATCATATTGTGTGTTTAGCAAATGATGATACGGAGCAAAAAAGGGATCATAATGGTGCATTGAATATCCTTTTTCTTCTAACATAAGATGCAGCGTTGGTCCGGGACCCGATCCGAAATCAAGTCCTTTCATTTTAGGAGTTAAATATTTTTCCAATGGAAGAAGTATTTGATTTAAGAAATTTCTATATTTTAAGTCCGAAGGATTGTTTTCATGTTGGTCATATTCTTTTTTTTCTTGAGATAAAGATATATGGTCCTTTGAAGGAACAAAAATGAGTTCGCAGTGGCTGCAAAGCCTGTACTCGCGTTTTTTATCTTGAAAAAAAGAATTTGATAAAGATTGGCATAGGGGACAAAGCATAGAATCTAAGCTTCCTTCGGCTTGGTATTTTTTAATTTCAAGGTGACTGTTATCAGTGAGCTGATAGAAAAAATAGTATAAATGCTGCAAGCTAGAAGAATGGTAGAAAACGAAATGCGGCGATCTATGAGAAATCCGAAAAGAACAGGAGAAATGGATATGAAGAAAATTTTAAGGCCAGAAACCCATGATCGAATAGTTCCAAGATATTTTGATCCATAAAGCTCTACCCATACAGCTCCTACAATAACAGAAGAAGCTCCTTGGCTTAATCCAATTCCAAGCATAAAAATATAAATGGCCCAAATAGGTGCCATTTGAAGCAAAATAACAAGCCCTATCAACATCGGAAATAGATAAAAAGCGATAATTTGCGTAGATTTAAATTTATCAATCAAAATTCCTGAAATAAAAGAACCCGAGATATTCCCAAGCGCATAATTCACTAGCGAGGCTGCATAAACATACTCGGGCCATCCTTTTGTTTGAATGAGCTCTGCATTTTGAAAGAAGATTCCAGTATTGACAAATCCGGGGGCAAGAATGCCGATTGTTACAAAATAAAATTTCCAATCTCTTAGCACTTCTTTAGGAGTAAATTCTGATGTTTTTGCTTTTTGCTTTTCAAGGTGTTGCAAATAGGATTTATGTCTGGCGGTATGGTCTTTGAGTGTATAGGAAAGTAGGGGAAAAATGACAATAGCCGTAAATACAAATAGCATCCACCAGGTTGCTGTGATTCCATATAATGGAAGAATGATAGCGATGCCTATTGGCAAGCAGATATCTCCAAGAGGATATCCCAGGGCTGCTATACTTAATGCTTTGCCGCGTTCTTTATGAAAATAGCGGGCCATGCTGACCATCGAAGTGTGACACATTAATCCGGGACATGTATAGCGTAGCAAAAAATAGCTAATAAAAAGCATTAAAAGAGACGATGTTGTGGCCATGACAAGACATGTACAGGCAAAAAGCAATATGACATATAAAGTAAATTTCTTTAAATTTATCCTGTCAATCCACCGACCTGTATAAGAAATTGCAATAGCGCTCATAAATGTTGCAGCAGAATAAATGAATCCCGCTTTTCCGGAGCTGAGTTGAAATTTTTGTCGTAGATGAGTTGTAAAAATAGATAAAAAAGAAGTCTGTCCAAATGTAGAAAATAACGTCAGCAAGAGACCGAATAGAAGAAATTTTTTGTTTTTTAAAATTAAATGTGCTGATTTCATAAAATTAATATTTTATATCCTGGAATTGCAGAGAGGGGTTTTCTTGTATTGCATAATTTTTTTCCCATGAAGACTTAAAAAGTCCCATGTATTTATTCGCTTTGTCTTTAACTAGAATTGAATTAAATGCCTTTTTATAAGTAGAAATGTCCCCAATGATCCAAGAGCTGCATTGATACGGTAAAATAATCAGCTCCGTTTCAGCTTGATACTCATTTTTTAATCGATATTGAAGCACTTCAAACTGAAGTTTTCCTACAGCTCCATATATCAAGGAGTCAAAATCATCCTGCGTATGAAGAATTTGTACAGCTCCTTCTGCAGACAACTGTTTTATTCCCTTGTCAAAAGATTTTCTTTTGCTTATATCTTTAGGTCTGATTTTAGCGAAAATTTCCGGTTGAAATTGGGGTAGAGGTTTGAAATCAAAACCGCCTGTTATCGAAACGGTATCTCCTATAAAAAAGACTCCGGGATTAATTACTCCAATGATATCACCCGCAACTGCATCGCTGAGGGTAATTCTCTCTCCGGCAAACATGCTTTGCCCTCTTGCCAGTCGAATTGTTTTTTTTAGTCTATGATGTTTAACTGTCATATCCTTTTCAAATTTTCCGGAACAAATACGCAAAAAGGCCATACTGTCTCTGTGATTGCAATCCATATTGGATTGAATTTTGAAAACATAAGCGCTGAAAGGAGTTTCCACAGGATCAATAAAAATTTCTTTACCACTATGGCTGTCTGCTAATATGCCATAAGGAGAAGGAGCTAAATCAATAAAAGCATCAAAAAAAGGCTCAATACCATAGTTGGATAGAGCAGATGCGAAAAATACGGGAGTTACTTTTCCGGAAAGAAAAGCTTCTCTATGAAAGTCATTGCCCGCTTCTTTAAGCAGCGTTAAATCCTGTTTTAGTTTTGTAAATTCTGCTTGATCAATAAGAGGTGCTAGTGTTTGTTCTTCTAGAGCTGTTCTCTTTATATCAGCCCGATTAGAACCGCCTGTTGAAGAATGGGTGAAAAGCTGGCACTCTTCGAGTATGCGATCATACACACCACGGAATTTGCCCCCCGATATAATAGGCCAGTTGTAAGCAAAAGCATGGCTGCCTAATACTTTTTCCACTTCATCCATAAGATCAAGAGGCTCGCGCCCCGGCATATCCATTTTATTAATGAAAGTGAGAACGGGAATATTTCTTAATTTACACACTTCAAATAACTTGCGAGTTTGTTTTTCAACTCCTTTGGCTGCATCGATTACCATAATTGCACAATCAGCTGCAGTAAGCGTTCTATAGGTATCTTCAGAAAAATCTTCGTGTCCGGGAGTATCTAGAATATTGATGACAACGTCTTTATAGACAAATTGCATTGCTGAAGCTGTGATGGAAATCCCTCTTTCCTGTTCAAGAGACATCCAGTCTGATGTAACAAGCCTTCTTCCCTTGCGTCCTCGTACCATACCTGCAGTACGTATTTTCCCAGAATAAAGGAGAAGTTTTTCCGTTAAGGTCGTTTTCCCAGCATCAGGATGACTGATGATAGCAAATGTACGGCGTTTAGAAATTTGGTTTGCTAAAGAAGATAATTTTTTATTCATAAGTACTTTAATTTAAAAAATTTTATTTACAAAAACAGATCATTAAAAATAAATTTTTAATATAGTAAAATTCTTAATTCTTAAAGTACTCATTTTTTATAAACAACTTAAGTAAAAAATTTTATCAAAAACAGCAAAAATTGTCCAGAAGAATGTAAATGGTGTAGGCTAAAAAGTTGTAATGTCATATATGGGATAAGTTAAAAAGGGATAGTAATTTCAATGGCCTTTTTGTAAATCATGAATGACATAAATAACGATCTCTAAAATTTTAAAATTCATGTCTGTTGAAATTTCAATCGGATTAAAAACATTTTTTTACTTTTAAGTTGTAATCTTTTAACTGTAAGTGCTCTATTTACTCTTCGTGGAGCTGATATAAGACTTTAATTAAAAGTAATCGGCTGTGAAGTGTGTTTTTGCGATGAGAATTCAAAGATTTTAATCGTTGGAGTATGTCAAGCTATTATTAGCATTGAGATGATGAATATTAAAGCCATGCTGCAGGGTTTAAAGAATTTAGCCAAAGCAATTAATGATGTAAGCTAGAACATGTTTTTAAACTATTTAAAAAATAAAGCCCTAGAATATAGCAAAATCCTGCATGAAGTATCTTCTCTTTTAGGTAATAACTGCGTATGTTTAAGATGCGGCAAGAAGAATAAAATACATCTTAGACAAAGAAAATATATATATGTAAATGCGGACTAAAGATTGATAGAGATTTGAATGCGGGAATAAACACTAAGGCCGCTGGCATATCGGTTTAAAGCATGGAAAGCTGCCGGGGTTGCTCGGAGCTGGGAACTAGGAATTCTTCGCCTTTAGGCGAGGGAGGTTAAAAAATTAAATAGTTAAAATGTGAAAATGATATTAAAATAATATTTTCAGACTTCTTAAGAAGAAGAATGTGATTTTAAAATTTTTCAAGATCTAAATTTCCAATATAATTCCAGCTTTTAGAAGGATCTTCTTCATTTTTTTGAGATTCTTGAGAAAGAAGTTTTAAAAGAGATTCTGCAGAAACATATTTAGCATCAACGCAAAAGGGCTCTGTGAAAATATTGTGTATATTTTCTTTACTGTACTGATCAAGAGGAAGGCCTTGCCAAAAATACATTGCAGGAATATATCCTTTATGTGCAATGCAAGTATTATGGTGGGGGAGCTGAGAAAAAAGATGTTTTTTTCTTTTTGTTCCCAAGGGGCCAAAAAATGGGTCGATTTGATCATAATCTAAAAGATCAGTATTGAGAAATTCTAAATATGTTTTAAAGGGTTCCTCTCCGATTTTTTCTCTGACATCGTAAAGATAAACTGGATCTACATATTTATTTGAAGCCCAAGCGGCAGAATCCAGGGCAAAAATTTCATCGACAAGTTTGTGAATTTTTAAAGCTGCTATTTGGTAAAAAAGTGTCGTAGCAAAAGCACAGCGAAACCCTTTTTTCTTTGTCATTTTTCCAATGACAGGTTGTATTAAGTGTTTACTTGTTCTAGCAGTAAATTTCACAGCGCGAAAAAGACCTGATGTATAAAACATATTGTGTAAGACTGTATTTTCATCAGGGGGATTATATCCTAGAAAAAAATTATCAAATCTATGAACTTGACAAAGTCTTTCGTAGTCATAACGAATATTAAATTTTTCTAATGGCTGATCTATGGTTGTTGTTTGCATAGAAGCCCAAAGAGCAATCGTTGCTGCTCTTTGGGCTAATATTATATTTTTAGAACGAAAGATAGAAATGCCTTCAAAGCTGTCAAAAGCATTAAGAACTGTTTTTGGACTAGAACATCTACAATTATTTCCTTGATATCCACTCGACAGAACGTTAGCTACGCGATAAATGCCGTTTGTATCTTCGCCGATAAAAATTCCTGAATGCAGTGTGTTTACAAAAATATCTCCAGGTTTTAACTCAGAATAAGTAATAGTAGATTCTAAAGGAAAAGTCATAATAATTATTATATTTAAAATATATTACAAAATATTATAACATATAACTAAATTAAAATTACATTTTAATTTAAAAATAAAAAAGCATTTGAATAAAAATAAAGCTTTATTAAATAAGTCCTTGATAAACAAGATTATAAGGGATAGTAATTTCAATGCCCTTTTTGTAAATCATGAATTATATCAGTAACGATCCCTAAAATTTTAAAATTCATTTCTTATAAATAGTTAAAAAATCAGCCTAATCAGCCTTTGAACCTCCCTCGCCTAAAGGCGAAGGATTCCTGGTTCGTAGCTCCGAGCAACC
>CAYXMS010000037.1:0-12489 GCA_964466185.1 uncultured bacterium | reverse complement strand
CTTTTCAAAGATTTTATAATCCTGAATTTACAGACAAAATGTTACACTACCTTCATCAATTTATCTGTCAGTATTTGGATTTAAACAAAACCCCTAATATATTGCCCGTTATTGCAGTTTTACAGTCTTTAGATATGCCAATAACATTGGGAGAACAGGCAGATATTACAGAAGTTTTTGACTATTTAGGGGACTTTCTACCGAGTTTTGAAATGGAAAATGTTGTTAATTTTGCATTAGACGGAATTGATGATGAAATCTTAAAAGAAAAAGAACTAAAAACTTGCCTAAAGAAGCAAAAACACTGTTTGCTTGCATTACCCATGGAAGTTGATAAAACAACAACCCTACAGGAGGTTTTAGATAATTTTTGTGATAATAGCCATCCTCAGTTTAATCGTCCGATACCTAGAGATGTTCAAATTGAAGGAGTAGATCCAGATGCTGAACTTGTAAGTATTTCTGAAACTAATAAAATCATTAATCGGCCCACAGAATTTTTTATATCATTAAAAAGATTTACTCCGGAAGGAAGTAAAATTAGAAGCGAGATAAAAGAGCCCATGACTCTTTCTTTACAAGAAGATAAGCATATATTGTCAGAAAAAAGCTTAATAAACACTTATATTTACAATTTAACTTCTTTTAGCGTGCATCTTGGCAGTTCACAGAACGGTCATTATGTGTCTTATGTTAAAAAAATTGTTCTTGATGAAAATGAAGACCCTGTTTTAACAGCTGCTGGAAAAATTAAATATAAATGGTTTCTATGCGATGATTTGAAGAAAGAAAATCAAGCAGTAGATGAACAGACTGTTGCTAAAGCTGCAGCTGATGGATATCTTTTTCATTATTCTTTAGCTGCTGAAAACGAAGAAAACGAGACTGTAAAGCAAACTATGTAAATGGTTCATAGTCTGGCGGATTATGTCGGTATTATCTGTTTAATCTTGGTTATCTTCTTTAACAGCCTGTTTTTTATTAGCAAAATCAGCATTGTTTTCTTTCATTTCATTTTCAGAAAATTTCATTTCATTTTTAGCTAAATCTAGTTTTTTCCATTTGCCTGTTTTAAATCGCAAAAAATAGGCTATGCAAAGAGCAAGAGAATAAAAAACTGTTATGATCCAGGCAATTTCTACTGTTTGTTTGTATTTTACAATTACTAAATAAGTAGGAAAAAGTAAAAATATCCAAACTGAAAGCGAGCCTGAAAGCAGTAAAAACCAGGTATCTCCGGCCGCTGTTAAAATACCTGAAAAGATCCAGCGGGTGCCCTCTAGAAATAAAAAGAAAAAGACACAGAAAAGGCAGGTTTTTAAGGTTGAATCAAAAATAATTAGGCTGGTTTTCGGCGTTGCTTGAAAGTAAGAGGTCAATTTTAGGATAATTTCTGGTTTAAAGATTAAAAATATAGCAGTTAAAAGAGAAAAAAGTACTTGCAGCTTTAAACTGGACATTAAAAGTTTTTTGATTAGATTTTGTTTTTTTTCGCCGATTAAATTACCGGCTATAGCTGTTACGCCTCTGCTGAGTCCGTCCAAAAAAAAGGTCAAAAGCAAAATAATGGTTTGGCAAAAAGCGGAAATGGTAATAAATTTTTCTCCCATTTTATCCATTATAAATAAAAAGATGGCCCAGCCAAGCATTTCTAGTGCATAAAAAAGCCCTTGAGGAAAACCGATTTTAAAACATTCTTTAAACAATTTCGGTTTAAAAGCCATTTCATTAGTGCCGAATATTTTCTGATTGGATTTTTTCATAAAAATATAAGCTAGGATAGCTGATTGGATAAAAGAACCTATAGATGTGGCAATAGCCGCTCCTTTAATACCCATTTCAGGAATAATGCCTTTGATGCCAAAAATTAAAAGCCAGTCTAAAAATATATTAATTAAATTTCCTGTGATGGCGATTTTAATAATTAGTTTAGTTTTACCCTGACCGACAAAAAAACCGGTTAAAGCAGTTAAAAGGGGATAGGCCGAGCCGAAAAACATAAAATAAAAAAAGTAGGTTCTTTCCAAATGCACGTAAGGACCGGAAGAAAAAATCCAGGGAGCTGCCCATAAAGCTAAAGGGATAAAGACTAAAAAAGAACAAAGCGCCAGCCAGATCATTTGCCAGACAGCCGAGCCTATTTTAGTATAAAGCTTAGCTCCGTTATATTGAGCGACAAAAACTTCGCTCATAGCCGTCACCATGCCCAGTCCGCCAATTAATACCCAGCAGGCATTGGATGCTTTAGCGCAGGCATTGAAAGCGGGCACTGAGTAAAGAGCTAAAAACATACGGTCTACAAAGACCATTAATAAAACGGCAAAGGCCGACATCATTAAAGGAAAAGAAATTGACCAGAGCTCTTTAAAACTGCCTTTGGGATATTTAGTTAAAGTGGACATAATTTAAAAGCTTAGTATAATACTTATTATTGTGACATCCTCTCGACAATAAATTACCGAGCATTCTAAGATACAAGAGATTCCTTTAATCCGCCACCAACCTTTTACAGGATTACCTCTCGGTTTTTTATCAGTATCAGTTTCCAAGGCTATGGGTTTTTAATGTTAAACCCTTTCCGCATGCCCCACAGTAATTTTGAAAAACTATTTCAATTGAAGCTTTTTTTTATTTTTTTTTCAATGTATTCTCTTTCATCTCGGCATTGAAATAACAAGGATTCCCGAGAATTATCCTAAATCGGTTTTTTTTGTCTATGTAAAGCAAAAAACAGATTTTCATCAAATTTCAGATAGGTTATACAAATAACTATGGCTAAGAAATTTAAAAACAGGTATTTAAAGCTAAATAAAAATTAGAGTTTTTTAAAGACTTTAGTTTTAAAACTAGGTGAATATGTCAACTTTTAGATTTTTTAAGCTGTTTAAACTTTATTTTAGAACCAAGTTTTTTTTTATTAAGGATATTTTTTGGGCTTTGCGGTTTCATTTTTTTAGATATCTTTTATTTTTGCCGTTTGATCTGTTTTTGATAGTTTTTTCTTTGTTTATAAATCCCTATCGTTACAGCCGAAAATATTTTTTTAAAAAAATCTTAGACAAGACTTTAATTGAAGATATGGGAAAAAATAAAAGTAAAAATAGTTGTTTTACAAATTCTAGTTTTACATCTTTAGATGAAAGCTTTTTTTTAAAGGCTTCATATGGAGAAACTCCACTCAAGGCAATGACTCAAATTTCCCAAAAAGCAGGTCTTACTTCTCAAGATGTAATTTTAGAACTGGGTTCAGGCAGGGGAAGGGCCTCTTTTTGGCTTTTTTCTTTTTTACACTGCCGAGTAATTGGTATCGAACAGATTTCTTTGTTTGTATTTTTTTCTCAAGCCTTGGGTTTTTTATATAATCTGGCAGATTTGCTTTTTTGGCCTTTTTTCAAGTTTGCAAGATACAGAAAGCCTAAATTTACAGGTTTAAATTTTTACAAAAAAGATTATTTTGCTTATATAGACAACTATTTTAAAAACAAACAAATACTAGCCGAGATTACAGCCGTTTATCTTTATGGCAGCAATTTGGAAGATGATTTTTTACAAAAGCTGATAAAAAAACTTGAAAATTTTCCTGTTAAAACAAAAATTATCACAATCAGCTATGCCCTTTGCGAATATAACCCGAATTTTTACACAGCCAAAAAATGGCAAATAACCTTTCCTTGGGGCACAACAGAAGCTTTTTTAAATTTTTATCAATGACGGCGTAATACCCTAGCTTTAGCCATGGGGAGAATGTCAACAACAAGAGGAACAAAGTTAAGACGTATCTTTTCTTTGGATTCCATAGTTTTTTTTTGTGTCTTTGCCATAAGAGCAACAGAAAAAACACTTTTTTAATTAAAATTCCCAATTATAAAAAATATTATCTTTTAGCTTAAAAGTTAAAAACTTATAATCAATGCTTCATTTAATATTTTTGAGAAAAATGTTTTAAAAAAAATCTTTAAATTAAAAAAAAATATTGTGCAAAAGTCTTTTTTTACCAGAGCTGTAAATGTTGGAACTATTGGCATAGGAGGTCACAATCCAATACGTATTCAATCGATGTTAAATGTTTCTATTTTAGACACTAAAAAAGCCCTAGATCAGGCACGCAAGCTATCAGATGCCGGCTGTGAACTTTTAAGAATAACCATTCCTGGATTAAAAGAAGCTATGGCTGTTGAAAAGTTCAAAAATATGCTTATTCGGCAAAATATTAATCTTCCGCTGATTGCAGATATCCACTTTTCCCCAAAAGCTGCTTTAACAGTAGTTGATTTTGTAGAAAAAATAAGGATTAACCCAGGTAATTATTTAGATAAAAGAGCTGTTTTTCAGACTCTTAGCTATACTGAAGCACAATATCAAGAAGAGCTGAAACGTTTGGAAAAAGGGTTTTTGCCGCTTTTAAAAAAGCTTAAAAAACAAAAAAAAGCTCTTAGGATTGGAGTTAATCATGGTTCTTTGTCAGACCGGATTATGTCGCGTTTTGGCAATACGACTCAGGGCATGGTCGAGTCTGCTTTAGAATATGGAGAAATATGTAGGAACCATGATTTTCATGATCTTGTTTTTTCAATGAAGGCTTCAAACCCTAAAATTATGGTTGAAAGCTATCAAAAATTGGTTGAAAAAATGCAGCAAAAGAGCTGGGATTATCCTTTGCACTTAGGAGTAACAGAAGCGGGAGAAGGAGAAGACGGAAGAGTCAAGTCAGCGATCGGCATTGGCGCTTTGCTTTTGGATGGAATCGGAGATACAATAAGGGTATCTTTGACGGAAGATCCGGACAAAGAAATTCGGCCGGCCAAATTTTTAATAAATTATACGCGAAAATACAAAACTGGTTTTATGAAATTGCTAAAAGAAAAAAAAGTAGATTATTTAAACAAGGAATTTTGTAATTTTTCAGGAGATAAAGAAAAAATTACCATGGAAGCTGCTGCGGCTTTTGGTTTTTTAGTTTTTAAAAATAAAGCTTCCATGGTTGAAATACAAACCGATAGCTTAAAGCTGCAGGAAAAGACAGATTTGAAACTGTCTATATTACAGGGCCTGGGCTTAAAAAGATCTAAAGCGGAGTTTATTTCCTGTCCCGGCTGTGGCAGAACGCAGTTTGATCTTCAAAAAGCTGCTCAAAAAGTCAAACGGGAGCTTGCTCATTTAAAAGATTTTAAAATTGCTGTTATGGGCTGTGTGGTAAACGGGCCGGGAGAAATGGCAGACAGCGATTTTGGGTTGATCGGTTCGGGCAAAGATAAAGTAGATCTTTATATTAAACAGAAATGCGTAGAAAAAGGTCTGGAATTAGATGATGCTTTGAAAAAACTGCTTGGCCTTATCAAAACAGCAAAAACAGCTGTTTTAAACAAAAACTGAGCTTGATTTAAATTTTTAATAATTTTTTAAAAAAAACTATTTTTGGCATTTAGGGCAAAAAAAAGCTGTTCTTTGCGCTATTTTTTTGCGCTGGATGGGAGATTTGCAAATTTTGCAATTTTGTAAATAACGGTCATGCACCAAGAGAAAATTTTGGTGTTTTCCATAAGTGTTTTTAAGATCGGAAAAATGCAAATAATTTTCACCTAACGATGTGCCCTTGTTTTTAATTCCCTCTAAAAGTGTTTTTTTAATGGCTGAAAAAAGCTTTAAAGCGGCTTTTTTAGAAATTTTAAAGGCCATTTTCTCCGGATTAATTCCAGCTAAAAAAAGTGCTTCGTTAGCATAAATATTGCCGAGACCGGCAATAAAGTTCTGATTTAAAAGAAGGGGTTTGATTTTGATTTTTTTTCTTTTTAGGTTTTGGAAAAAATAAATAAATTTGAACTCTTCAGATAAAGGCTCAGGGCCTAATTTAGAAAACACTGGTTTTATATCTTTAACCAAGACAAATTTCCCGAATTTGCGTATATCTTCATAAATTAGCATGCGTTTATTGTCTAACGTAAGAAAAATATGCTCATGTTTTTGCGGTTTTATTTTTATTTTTCCATTTTTCTTAATATGTGTGTGAGATAGTTCTTTTAAAAAAAGATGGCCTGTCATTCTAAGGTGTACTGTTAAATAATAATCTTTCAGCTTGATGACAATGAATTTGGCTCTTCTAAAAATATCTAAAATAATTTGGCCCTGGATTTTTTCTGCCAGATTAGAGGGTGAAACTGTTTTGGCTAAAAATACTTCGGTTTCAATAATTCTGTTTCCAATTAAATTGGCTTTTTTTAAACCTTGGACAACGGTTTCTACTTCTGGAAGTTCAGGCATTTTTTTGTCTTTTTTTGTCTTTTTAAAAATAGTTTCAATGCAATTAAAAAAAGCTGTTTTATTATAATTTTCAACAAAATATTTTTCTATTATTATATTTTTCCTAAAAATTTCAGAAAAAACCTTGCCGTTTGTTTTTGGATAAAAATAGCCATTTATTTATATATTTCTCTGTGTCTATAATAACTGTTATTGTGGCTTAATTTTTAAATTGACAAAGAGAGTTATTTGTTATGTCCAAACCTAAATACGACCATAAAAAAATTGAAAAAAAATGGCAAAAGTACTGGAAAGATAAGAAGGTTTTCCAGGCTTCTATAGATTCTGAAAAACCCAAGTATTATGTATTGGATATGTTTCCTTATCCATCAGGGGCGGGGCTGCATGTCGGCCATGTAACGGGATATACAGGAACAGACATCGTGGCCCGTTTCAAGCGCCAGCAGGGCTATAATGTTCTGCATCCGATGGGCTGGGACTCTTTTGGTCTGCCGGCAGAGCAGTATGCCATTAGAACAGGTGTGCATCCATCAAAGACGACCAAAAAAAATGTCGATACTTACCGCAGACAGTTGGAAGTTTTGGGGTTTAGCTATGATTGGAATAGGGAGATTTCTACTTCTAAGCCGGATTATTATAAGTGGACGCAATGGATTTTCACTAAATTATTTGAAAATGGTTTGGCTTATGAGGCCGAGATCAGTGTCAACTACTGTCCTGCTTTAGGTACTGTTTTAGCTAATGAGGAAGTGGAAAATGGCAAGTCCAAGGATTGGGGATATCCAGTTGAAAGAAGACCGCTAAAACAGTGGATTTTAAAAATTACGGCCTATGCTGATCGTCTGATAGAGGATTTAAAAGAACTGGACTGGCCGGAAAATATTAAAAAACTGCAGATTAACTGGATTGGCAAAAGCGAGGGGGCTAAAGTAGATTTTAAACTGGTAGATCGCGAAGAAAAAATTCAGACCTTTACTACTCGACCTGATACACTTTTCGGAGTTACTTATATGGTATTGTCTCCGGAACATCCGCTGATTGATAAAATTACTCTGCCCAAACAAAAAACAGCAGTTGATACTTACCGCCAGTTGACCGCCCAGAAAAGCGATTTGGAAAGAACTGAGCTTTCTAAAGAAAAAACCGGCGTCTTTTTAGGCTCGTACGCTATTAATCCGGTTAATGGCCAGGAGATTCCCATTTGGATCTCTGATTATGTCTTAATGCATTATGGAACGGGTGCTATTATGTGCGTACCGGCCCATGATGAAAGAGATTTTGAGTTTGCCAACAAATTTGATCTGCCGATTTTAGCTGTCTATGAGCCTGATTTGAATGACATTGAAAATCAAATCAAAGAGGCTAGGGCAACCTTTTTCGGGAAAGATAAAAAAGCGTTCCAAAATCTGTCTAAAGAAGAGGTTAGAGAAAAAGTTTTAAAAGGAGAAATCTGCTATGTCGGCGAGGGCGAAGCTATTAACTCGCAAAATAAAAAGCGCAATCTTTGTCTTAATGGACTGAATGTAGCTAATGCTAAAAATAAAATGATCTCTTGGCTGCAAGAAAATGGTTTCGGAGAAAAAAATGTTTCTTATAAACTCAGGGACTGGCTGTTTTCCCGTCAAAGGTATTGGGGGGAGCCAATTCCCATTTTGCACTTTGAAGACGGCACTAAGCGGTCCTTAGGTCTGGACGAGCTGCCCCTTTTACCTCCTGTCTTAGAAGATTATAAACCGGCAGAGGGGGGACAGAGCCCGCTAGCAAAAGTTTCAGATTGGGTCAATATTACAGACCCTAAAACCGACAAAAAAGCCACAAGAGAAACCAATACTATGCCCCAATGGGCGGGATCTTGCTGGTATTATTTGCGTTTTGCCGATCCTAAAAATGAGGAAGCGGCTTGGAGTAAAGAGGCAGAGAAATACTGGCTACCGGTAGATATGTATGTAGGGGGTACAGAACATGCGGTTTTGCATTTACTTTACGCCCGTTTTTGGCATAAAGTACTCTATGATTTAAAGCTGGTACATACTAAAGAGCCTTTCAAGACCTATCGTTATCAGGGGTTGGTAACGGCTCCTTCTTATAAAATTCCAGGCGCCAATTATCTATCTCGAGAAAAAGTCTATGAAAAAGACGGCAGTTTTTTTTCTAAAAAAGACAATCAAGAAATCGAATGTCAGATTGAAAAAATGAGCAAGTCTAAGCTTAATGGAATAACTCCCGACGATATGATTAAAGAAGTAGGAGCTGACAGTTTGCGGCTTTATGAAATGTTTATGGGGCCGTTTGATAAAGAAAAAGTCTGGAACAGCGAAGCAGTGCTTGGTTGCTGGCGTTTTTTAAATCGTTTTTTTGATCTTTGTCATAGCGAAAAACTAACTTCTGAAAACTCTTTAAGCGCTTTCAAATTAGGCCATAAGCTGGTCAAAGAGGTAACCGAAGACATTGAAAACATGCAGTTTAATACGGCAATTGCCCATATGATGGAATTTGTGAACAGTTTTTCCAAACTGCACCATTATCCTAAAGATGTGTTGGAGATGGCAGCTCAGATGCTGCATCCTTTTGCTCCACATTTAGCGGAAGAGATCTGGCATAATTTCGGCCACAAAACTTCTATTGCCTTTGCAGCCTTGCCCAAGATCAATCCGGAATATCTCGTAGAGGAAAAGATTACTTATGTCATTCAGGTCAATGGAAAGCTAAGAGGAAAGCTAGAGCTCTCTAAAGATAAATCTGAAAAAGAAATCCTAGATGAGGCTAAAGATCATCCAAATATTAAAAAGTATTTAACCGGGGAAATTAAAAAGACTATTTTTGTACCGGATAAGTTAATAAACCTGGTCATGGAAAAATAAGACTTTAATTCAGCAAAAAAAATGTTTTCTTTTTTATATGATTTAGTTCTGGGTTTTTATCTATTTTTACAGCTTCCCAGTCTTTTATTTTCTAAAAAAAATAGAAATGCTTTTCAAAAATTTGCGCTTCCCAACTTCAAATCTTCATTATTTAAAACTAAAAGTAAGATTGTTTGGGTCCATAGCGTATCATTAGGGGAGGCCAAGGCTGCTTCTGTTTTGATCAGTCAGGTAAAGAGTAAAGAACAGGTATTGGCTGAAAATTCATTTTTTGTTATTCATTCTGTTACTACGCAAACCGGATTTGAAGAAGCAAAAAAGGGCTTGGCAGATCAAATTGTGTTTATGCCTTTTGATTTTTCTTTCCTGATGAGACGATTAGGCAGAAAAATCCAACCTGATTTAATTATTTTTGTGGAAACTGATTTTTGGTATCATTTCGTAAAATATATGAAAAAAGCAGGAAGTAAAACAGCTGTTATCAGCGGCAAATTATCCAAACGATCTTTTCGTAGGCTGCAGTTTTTTACTTTTTTCGCTAAAAAGCTGTTTTCTTTGTTTGATTTGATTGCTGTCCAAAATAAAACTTATCAAAAAAGATTTTCCCAATTTGCTGAAAATATTAAAATTAGTCCCAACTTGAAATTTTTCCATCTACCCAAAAAACTATCGCCTGATACTATCCAAACTTTAAAAAATAAATTAAATATTCAAGAGTCCGATCAAGTTATTACTATAGCTTCCACACATGAACCTGAAGAAAAGCTGCTTTT
Source organism: uncultured bacterium (assembly GCA_964466185.1). Taxonomy (GTDB): domain Bacteria; phylum Chlamydiota; class Chlamydiia; order Chlamydiales; family SM23-39; genus CAZTYI01. Next base: position 2,597 of record CAYXMS010000037.1, on the reverse strand, counting down.
AGAAGAATTGAAAACTTTTATAGCAGACCAAAATAATTTAAAAATCCTTCTAGCTCCCCGCCATCCGGAGCGTTTTAAAGAAGTCGCCTGTTTACTCAAAAATTTAAGTCTGCCTTTTACCAGACTGTCTGCATTAAACAGCAATTCTATTAAAGATTCTGCTAATTTAATCTTAATTGATTCTATGGGTTTTTTAAATCAGGCATTTTCTATTTCTCATTTAGCTATTGTTGCCGGCAGCTTTGTCCCTAAAATCGGCGGCCACAATATTCTAGAGCCTGTGTTTTTTGATCTACCAGTTATTTTCGGCCCTTATATGCATGACCAGCAAGAGCTGAAAAATATAGCGCTTAAAGAAAAAATCGCTGTTCAAACAGATTTAAAAAATGTCAAAGAAATTATTAATTTTTTTTTAAAAAACATTTACAAACAAAAATTATTTCAAACCAGATGCCAAGCTTTCACTTGTAAATTACAAACAGAAAAAGAGCTATCCTGGAACTTAATAAAAAATCTTTTGTAGTAAAATCTTGGCCCTGTTATGATTAAACTTCAAAAATACCGCGGGGTGGAGCAGTGGTTAGCTCGTTGGGCTCATAACCCAAAGGCCGTAGGTTCGAATCCTACCCCCGCCATTTTTTTTTGGCAGGTTTTCCTAATATGGCGGCATAGCTCAGTTGGTTAGAGCAGCGGAATCATAATCCGCGTGTCGTTGGTTCAAATCCGACTGCCGCTATTTCTTTTCTAATTTAAGTTTTTAAATTTTTTACGCAAACTGAAAACCTGTAATAGCAGATAAAGCCAGTTCTGTTTTTTGATTAAATAGGTCTTGAGAATCATAAATCGGCATTTCTACCGTATTAAAACAAGCATGGGCAGCGGGTAGTTGTTGTTTATCTCTACTAGGAAAAAGCTCTATGTTTAATTTATCATCACCAATTGATCTGTTGCCGGTTGCAAAAAGAATAAAATCTTCTAGTTTTTGAGGTTTTTCTCTTTCCATTTTTTGAGCCCAATTTTCTAAAAATTCTTTCATTGTTGTTACTTGTTCCGGAGATGAACTATTAGCTCTCCAATTAATATTATTGCTTAAATCATGAGCTGTTCTGATAGCACTACCCTGGATTTTTCTTTGAATTTCTAACGCTGTAATGTTTTGCGGAAAAGCTCCGATAGTTTTCATCTCATCAGCAATAAGCCTTATTGGATAGGCACAATTGCTCTCAGCTATCTCAGCTATATGATCTGGAATAGAATCTTGTGTAGCAAGATCTAATTCATCATAATTCCAGCCCTTTAGAATAGCAAAAATCCTTTCATTCAAGTGGTCTTTAGATAAATTGGCATCATCTATGCACCATAAGATAGCTTTGAAGAAATTTTCATTAAAATATGCACCCGTTAATAAAGTTGATGTTTGACAAAGAGTAAATAATCTACCAATAGTTTTCATGGCTTTTTGCAAATCCTGATCGCCATTTGGATCTAATACCGGTAGCTTTTCACCTTTTTTACCTATGAATAATGCAGGGGCTTTTAAGTTAAAGAGATTTTGAAACAGAGTAGAAACCAAATGGCGTCTTAAACCTCCTATATCGATACCGGGAGACTGTCCTTCTTCTAATCTGGAATCTTTAAAAACAATATTGGGAAAAGGTTTTCCTTGAAGCAAGAAGTCTTGTCCTAATTGAAAAAGTATAGATAAAGGATCTTCTTCTAGAGTTTTCAGATCGACCGTAAAATTTGAAAATTCTCCATATCTACTATTTCTACTATATATTATAGTAGTAGCTGGCAGTTGTGGTAATTGTGTTATTTCTGTATTATGAATATCTATTATTCGGCAATTTGGCAGGGCTTCATTTGTAATAGTAGTTAAACTTGTGCAATTGTTGCAGATAAGTATCTGCAGATTTTCCGGCAAATTCAGAGTGGTTAAATTTCTGCAAAAGGCGCAATCAAGTGTTTGCAGATTTGATCCTTCAGGTAAATCCAAAGTGATTAAATTTCTGCAACCTCCACAATTAAGCCTTTGCAGATTTTCCGGCAAATTCAAATTGATTAAATTTATGCAAGCTCCGCAAATAAGCGTCTGCAGATTTTCCGGTAAATCCAAAGTGGTTAAATTGTTGCAAAAGTTGCAATTAAGCCTCTGCAGATTTTCCGGCAAATCTAGAGTAGTTAAATTTCTGCAAAAGCTGCAATTAAGTCTCTGCAGATTTTCCGGCAAATCCAGAGTGGTTAAATTGTCGCAACCGCTGCAATCAAGCCTCTGCAGATTTTCCGGCAAATCCAAAGTGGTTAAATTGTCACAAAAGTTGCAATCAAGCCTCTGCAGATTTTCCGGCAAATCCAAAGTGGTTAAATTTCTGCAAACGTTGCAATTAAGCATCTGCAGGTTTTTACAGTGAAGTAATGATAAGCTAGTGATGTTTGTATAGTTAATTATTAATATTTCAACATTTTTTATTTTTTTTATAAAACTTTGTAAATCTCGATTAGAAAAGTTCGGATTTTTACAGTCAACATAAGTAAGATAAGGAGCTAATTCTTCTAATGTTTTTTGATCAAACTCGGCAGGTAAGGTTTTTTTATTT
>CAYXMS010000036.1:3233-12502 GCA_964466185.1 uncultured bacterium | reverse complement strand
TTTTTTTTTTATCAAATAAGAATATGTTTTTTTTTAAAAAAAAATGTTTTAATTATAATCACTTAATTTTAAAAATAGTTTTTTGACAGTTAGTGATTGATGTTTTTTATGAAAATTTTTAGCTTAGTTCTTTTGTAAAAAAGAAAATTCAGGTAAAAAAAAAATATGCAAAATTATGTTGATGCTTTTTTGATTTATATTTCTTCAGAAAAGGGGCTTTCTAAAAATACTAAAGAAGCTTATGAAAGAGATTTAAAAGCTTTTTTTAAATATGTCAAAAAAGACAATCTTTTAAGAGAAGATCTTTTAGCTTATTTTAGCCATTTGAAAAATCAGAACTTAGCCTCTTCTACGATTTGCCGGGCTTTTGTAGCTTTAAAAGTATTTTTTCGGTTTTTGAAAAAGGAAGGTTTTTTAGAAAAAAAGCAAAGGGATTTTTTTCAGTTTTTACAAGTGCCTAAAATTTGGCAGCTAATTCCGGAAGTGATGAGTTATCAGGAAGTAGAAAGTCTGTTAGATCAGCCAAACACTAAAGATTTTATCGGGGCCAGAGACAAAGCTATTTTAGAGCTTTTGTATGCTACGGGTATTAGAGTGTCTGAACTTTGTAATTTAAAAATTTTGGATGTGGATGATACTTTTATAAAAGTAAAAGGCAAAGGCAAAAAAGAAAGATTGGTGCCCTTGGGCAAAAAAGCCATCGAGGCCATTGATTATTATTTGCTGCATTTCAAAAAAGAAGGAGAAATGCTTTTTACCAGTAAAAATAATAGGCCGTTGGATCGGATTAGTGTTTGGAATAGGATTAAGTTTTATGCTAAAAAAGCGAAAATTGCAGATTATAAAAACATATCGCCGCATACTTTACGGCATTCTTTCGCTACGCATCTTTTAGAAAACGGTGCAGATATCAGGCTGATTCAGGATATGCTGGGCCATGAAGATATTGCTACTACCGACCGGTATACGCAAATTTCTCAAGGGCATTTAAAAAGGGCTTTCGAAAAATTTCATCCCAGGCCTTAAAAATTTTATCAACGACGACGTAATACCCCTTGCTTTAGCTATGGGGATATAAGCCGCTTTTATTTTAATTTCTTGTTACAAAAAATCTAGGAAATTTTCTTTTTTAAAAGCTGATTGACAATTGACGGATCTGCTTTTCCCTTGCTTATTTTCATGACTTGGCCGACTAAAAAACCAAAAGCTTTAGTAATGCCATTTTTATAGTCGCTGATGGATTGGGGATGTTCGGAAATTACCTGATCGACAATTTTTTCGATTTCCTGGGTGTCGGAAAGCGGCTGAAAAGCAGGGTTTTGCCGAACTATTGTTTCTGGATCTTTTTGAGGGTGCTTTAACATTTCATCGGCCACATTTTTTGCTATCTTGCCGGTGATTGTTTTATTGTCTATGAGGTTCACTAGTTTGGCAATATGCCGAGAGGGAAGTTTTAAAGAAAACAAAGTATAGGTTGTATTTTTCAGACGGCCGGCAAATTCAATGGTAATCCAGTTGCAAAGGGCAATAGCATTTTGAGTGGCTTTCAATCCTTCTTCAAAATAGTCGGAGAGTTTTTTGCTGTTGATTAAAAGAGAAGCAGAGTAGGGCGTGAGTTTGAGTTTTTCAGTATAGCGCAGAAATCTGTCGTGAGGCAGCTCCGGTAGTTTTTGTTTGAATGTTTGCAAATGCTTTTCAGTAATAATGATAGGAGGAAGATCCGGTTCGGGAAAATAGCGGTAATCATCAGCAGTTTCTTTTTTGCGCATTAAGATCAGCTCTTTTTTATTGGGATCAAAACGGTAGGTGGCAGGAAATACTAGTTGGTGAAATTCAACGTTTGGATTTTCTGAATAAAGAGCGATTTGGCGGGCGATTTCTTTTTCTATGGCCTGCTCTACAAAGTTAAAGGAGTTTAGGTTTTTAATTTCGCTTTTAGGTCTGAGAGTTGTTTCTCCTTTAGGTCGGACGGAAATGTTAACGTCCATGCGCATGTGGCCTTCTTCCATATTGCAGTCGGATGCTCCGACATATTCTATGATTGAACGGATGGCCTGGGCATATGAGGAAGCTTCTTTGCCTGAATGTATTGTAGGCTCTGAGACAATTTCTAAAAGAGGCACGCCTGCGCGGTTATAGTCGACGCCGGAAAAGCCGCTGAAATGTTTTAACATGCCGGCGTCATCTTCTAAATGGGCGCGGTTGATTTGGAATTTTTTAGTTTTGCCTTCTACATCGGCAATCACTTCTCCACCTAATATAATAGGATGTTCAAACTGGGTAATTTGGAAATTGCGAGGAGAATCTGGATAAAAATATGATTTTCGGTCAAAACAGGAGTAGGGATTGATTTTAGCTTTGACGGCGAGACCGAAAAGCAGGGCTTTTTCAACTGCGCTTTTGTTCAATACAGGCAAAGAACCCGGCTGGCCGGTACAAACTTCTGATATATTAGTGTTAGGCTCGTCGCCGAAGTGGTTTAAGGCGGTAGAAAAAAGTTTTGTCTTAGTATTTAATTGAACGTGGATTTCTAGACCGATAACCGCTTCGAATAAATCATAGGGTTCTTTTTTCATAAAGACTATTCCTGGTTGAAGGTGGGAGGGATTTGAAAATATTGGGGCAGATATTTTTCGTAGACTATGGCGGCTTGAATAACTCTGCTATCGTGCATTTGCGGCCCGATTAATTGTATGCCCAAGGGTTTTTTTTTGCTATCAAAACCAGAAGGTAGGGAAATAGCCGGCAGGCCGGCAATATTGACCGGTACGGTAAACAGATCTTCCAAATACATTTGCAGAGGATTTGCTGCCGGGATGCCTCCGATTTCAAAGGCTGAAGACGGCGTGGTTGGCATAGCGATCAGATCACAATTTTCAAAAGCCTTATCAAAAGCGGAAATCATGAGATTGCGTACTTTTTGAGCTTTTTTATAAAAGGCGTCCTGATGGCCGGAAGATAAAACATAAGTGCCGATTAAGATACGCCGTTTAACTTCTGCGCCGAAGCCTTCGTCTCTGGAAAGGCCGTAAATTTCTTCCAGATTTCCAGCCTTTTTGGAACGGTGTCCAAAACGGATGCCGTCGAATCTGGCCAGGTTGGTAGATGCTTCGGCAGGAGCTAAAATATAATAAACAGCGATGGCGTATTTTAAAATGTCTAAATCGATTTCAATAATTTCAGCACCTAAATGCTCTAGATGTTTTAAGGAATTTCCCAAATTTTGTTTGACTTCCGGAGTCAAATTATCCAATTTTGGAAGGCCAATTTTAAAATTTTTTAAAGAAGAAGGTATGTGTTCGGAGAAATTCTCAGGTGGTAAGTCCAAGCTGGTAGAATCTTTTGGATCATTGCGGCCGAGTACTTCCATAGTTAAAGCAATATCCCTAGTAGAAAAAGCCATTGGGCCAATCTGATCGAAAGAAGAAGCAAAAGCGACCATGCCATAGCGAGAGACCCGGCCATAAGTAGGCTTAAAACCAACAATGCCGCAAAAAGAGGCCGGTTGGCGGATTGAACCGCCGGTGTCTGTTCCTAAGGCAATCGGTGATAGACGGGCTGCTACTGCTGCTGCCGAACCGCCGGATGAGCCTCCAGGCACACAGCTTGTATTCCAAGGATTGCGGGTAGGGAAAAAAGCAGAGTTTTCAGTAGATGAGCCCATGGCAAATTCGTCCAAGTTGGTAGTGCCGATAGTTAAAGCATCTTCTGCTTCCAGAAGTTGTACCGTGGAAGCAGAAAAAGGTGCTTTATAGTTTTGCATAATCTTGGAGCCGCAGGTAGTTTTTACATCTTTGATATGAATGATATTTTTGATGGCAACCGGTATGCCTGCCAATTTACCCAAAGGCTCTTGGTTCTTAAGCTTTTGGTCTAAAGCCTGGGCCTGGGTTTGCAGTCTGTTTTCTAAAACTTCAATAAAAGCTTGGATTTTTGGATCATGTTTTTCGATTCTTTTCACAAAATAGTCGGCAATTTCTACAGCGGACATTTTTTTTTTGAGGAAAAGCTCTTTGATTTTGCTGGCAGGAAGTTTGAATAGCTCCATAGTTTGACCTGTAGGCTTTATTGGTTAGAGTTCTTTGAGAATAGTGGGCACTTTGACCATGCCGGCAATTTGCTCGGGAGTGTTGGATAAAAACAGATCAGTTGACATGGCATGGCTATCTTCATCAGAGCGCATAACATTTTGTAGAAAATCTTTTAAAATAAAGGAACATGGATCTGTTTTTTCCGTGTCGATTTCCTTGAGCTGTTCTATGAAATCCAGAATTTTTTGAATGTCGCCAAGTAGTCCTTCCTCTTCTTTTGGAGGACATTTAATCCGGCATAGCTGCTCTAGATCCTGAAAGTTTTTTTTATCGAAGTTATTCATAAGCAAAGTTTTGCTCTTAAAATATCACGAAACAAGAGAAATGCCAAGAAAAAAATAGTGACACGGATTTTTTTTTTTCATAAGATGCGATTTGTTAGGTAAAATATCAATGTATGGAGCTGTTTATGAAAATCATTAGATTTATTGTATTGTTGTTAATAATTGTTGGTGCTTTAAACTGGGGCCTTTGGGGCTTTTTTCAGTATGATTTGGTAGCTGATTTGTTTGGCGGCAACACATCAAGCATAGCTAGAATTATTTATATTTTAGTGGGTCTTTCCGGCATTTATGGCATTTCCTTCTTTTTCGTTCCGGGAATCTATGGATGTGGTAGAAATCATTGTAATAAAGACTAAATAGAACAAACTGTGTTTGAATCAGGTTTTTAGGATAATTCCCGGAAATCTTGGTATTTCAATGCAGAGATAATCTTAATCTTAAATAGGTTTTACAGTTTTAAGGTTAAGTTTTTTGCTATTTTGCATAAAGCTAGGGCTTTGGATTCCAAAGCCCTAGCTTTATGTATTTCTTGCAGCTTGTCCTTATATATCTATTCTATTATTTAATTTAATAATTTTTAATTAGTTTAATTTAGTTTTTGTGTTCGTTATGTAAATTATATAAATAGTTTTTAATTAATTATTTATAATTAGCTTGAATGTTTAGTTATATAATAGTAATCTAAGAATTAGGGTATAAAAAGGAACTAGACAGGTTTTGAAGCTAGTTTTAAACGGCTTGAATCTGTCTCAAGGAGCAAAATAATGGAAAATAAATTTGGTTTTAATCCGTGGTTTAAAATTTTTACCAAGCCCAGAATGACCATTAGAGCTATCGTTGAGTATAATCCTAATTTCAGACTTTTTGTATTGGCGGCCATTTATGGAATGTGTGCTTTTTTCGGCCTGGCACAGAATATGGGTCTTGGCAGCCATAAAAATTTTGTGGTCTTTTTACCTTTGTTGATTTTGGCTCCGCTTTGGGGTTATATGGTTTTTTCAGTTGGTGCTTTTTTTGTATTTATTATTGGAAAGCTGCTTAAGGGACAGGCGGATTTTAAACAAGTGCGCTTAGCTTATGCCTGGTCTAATGTGCCATTGATTATTAATGCTGTTTTGTGGCTTTTTTTATTTTTTATTTTTGGTTCCGATTTGTTTTCTCCAGCTCATTTGCAGGCTGCTTTAAGTGCTAAAACTTATTGGATTTTAATGCTTGCAGTTTTGGCTCAGCTGGTTTTTTCTATCTGGGGCATTGTGATATATGTTATAGCTTTAAGCGAAGTCCAACGTTTTTCTATTTTAAGGACGTTGGTGAATTTAATTTTGGGTTTGGCTGTATTCTTAGCAATTGTCTTTGCTATCAGTTTTGTTTGGTTAAAATTAGCTTCGGTTTCAATAGCTGTTTAAAACTTTCAAGACAAAACTGCTTGATAAGTTTTAAAATGCGTTTTGGCAATTTTTGGTAAAATGGTTTTTCCATATTGGGATATGATTTTACGGCCGGCTTTGATGACTAAATCAGACGCTCCTTTGGGTAGTTTGATTTTGAATTCTTTTTCCAATTTGTTTAGGCCTTCTAAAAAATAATTCCTGGCTAAAATAGAAGCTGCTGCAACAACCAGGTCTGCTTCTGCTCTGGTTTTTTGTACAAGCTGCAGTTTTAAGTTTTTGCGTTTAATGGCATTTTCCAAAACTAAGTCTGAAGAAAATTGGTCGACAAGTACATTTTTGCAGCCTGTTTTGTCAACAACCTCGCTAATTGCTGTTGCGTGGCACCAGGCTAAAAGAGCGTTTAAATTTTTAAATCTGTGATAAAGTCCGTTATAAGTTTCTGGAAAAAGACAAACGGCGGAATGATATATAGATTTTTCTTTTTTCAGATTCTCGGCTAATTTTATAATTTTGGTATCGGAAAATTTCTTGCTATCGGAAACTCCGAGCTTTAAAAATTTTTTTATACCAGAGACGTTGGCATATACCGCGACGGTGCAAAGGGGGCCGAAAAAATCTCCTTTGCCGGCTTCATCAGAGCCAATTTTAGCTGTTAGATCAATGGTAGTTTCAGGATAGGTAAAAGCTACGGTTTTTAAAATTTCAGGTTCTAGATAAAACTCTATAAATTCTTGAATTTTACCGCCTTGAACTACCAAAGAGCCTGATTTATATAAAGAGCAGGTAATGCCCGGCTTTTGGGCAGAAAAAACAGTATAGGGAGGCTGGCTGATTTTAAAGCCCTGTTTTTTTAAATCATTTAAAAGTTTGTCTTTTAAATCTAAGTTTAATTTGGTTGTAAAAGAAGTTTTTTTAGACATATGGCCTTAAGATACGATTTTTTATAGAAAAAAAACAAGGTTTTCGTAGAAAATTAAAAATTATTAAAAAAGGTCGTTTTATGAGTGTCGATTTAAAAACATTGGGTCAAATGTTCAAAGGAAAAAGAGAGGAAATGCATCTGTCTTTAAAAGAAATTGAAAATGCCACTTCCATACGTATGTCTTATTTGCAGGCGATAGAAGAAGGATCTGCAGATCAACTTTTAAGTGGGGTTTATGTACTTGGATTTATTAAACAATATGCTAATTTTTTAGGCATTGATGCTGATCAAATCATGAAGCAAAATCCACGTGCCTTTATGCTCTCTTCCGTTCATCCGGAATTTAGTTTCGGCATCGGAACTTTGGATGTGCGCAATCAAAGAAGAAAAAATGAAAAAAGACGTACGATAGTCCGTTGGGCCGCAATCGGCCTGGCAGCGCTTTTTTTGTTTTGGCTATTTGCCAGATTTTTAGGGGCCGGAAAATAGCGTTTTAATTACTCTTGTAAATAAAGTATATCTAGTTTTATGATCCACAATTAGACCATTATGCATTATATATAATGGATGTAATTTATATTTGGTAGGCTTATGCAAATCAAACAATTAGGCGATTATATTATTGTGAAAGAAATCGGCAAAGGTTCTTTCGGGCCAGTTTATTTGGCGGAGCATCGTTTTTTGAAAAAAAAATTCGTTTTAAAACTTTTGTCGGATGAATTTTCTCAGGATCAGGAATTTATTGATAAGTTTGAAAAAGAAGTCGGCATGTTAGCTGCTCTGGATCATCCTTCAGTTTTAAAACTGCATAACATTTCTTGTGATAACGGGAAATATTTTTTAGTTTTAGATGCTATTTTAGATCAAAATTCAGAGCCTGCAACTCTGACTAATTATTTAAAGAAAAAGGGACCTGTTTTGCCAGAAAAAGATGTGGAAACAATTTTGAGGCAGGTAGCATCGGCTTTGGATTATGTGCATGATTTGACTATCCTGGGGGAAAAATTAGTTCATAGGGGATTGAAGCCCAGCAATGTTTTTATTCAGGAAAACAATAAAACAGAATTGAAAATTTTTGTTGCTGATTTCGGTTTGGTAAAATTGCTTGGAGAAAAAAAATTGCTGAATAAAAATTTCCAAGGTTTTTTATCTCAAAATGATCCTGTTTTTTTACAAAATTTAAGTTTTTTGGCTCCTGAACAGAAATTAGGTGAAAATGTTACTGTTAAAAGTGATATTTTTGCTTTTGGAGTTTTGGCCTATTATTTAATTTCCCGTAAAGTTCCAGAAGGATATTTTGATCTGCCTTCTAATATTGTACCGGAATACCGTTTAAACTGGAATCGGCTGATCTGTCAATGTATGCATAGCGATTGGCGAAAACGTCCGGAAAGGCTTATTGAAGCTGCCAATATGCTGCTTTCAGAAGAAAGCTCTCATGCTTCTTCTTTGGATATTTTGTCTTGGGAAGAAGTGGAAAGAAAAGTAGAAAATGCGATGCAGATGTCTTTTGAGTTTTTGCCTAAAGATGACAAAGATATAGATTTCTCTGCGGCTCCCTCCGATTCTGATAAAAGTTTTTCGGATAATAGCAATTTAACTTCTAACATATCAGAAAACAAGTCGCTCAGGCCGATAATTGAACCATCTCAAATTGAAAGGCCTAAGTATGAACCTGATCCTGGTGCTATTTTCCAAAAAGATTTAAATGTTTCCCATTATGAGCCGACTAAAGTGGAAACTAAAGAAATTGAACCTCTTTTAACTGAAATGGTTATTATTCCCGGCGGTACATATAGAAGAGGATCGGCTAATGGAGCACGTGATGAAATGCCTGTGCATTCGATTAAAATCACTTCTTTTGCTTTGGATATTCATCCTGTTACTAATGAGCAATTTGTCTTATTTTTAGAGTTGTTAGGCGGAGAAAAAGACGGTAACAATAATGATGTGATACGTTTGCGCGATTCTAGGGTGCGTAAAAAATCAGGGCAGCTTTATGTCGAATCGGGTTATTTGAAACATCCTGTTGTAGGCGTTACCTGGTATGGTGCTAAAGCGTATGCTAAATGGATTGGAAAACGGCTGCCTACTGAAGCCGAATGGGAAGTGGCTTCAGCCGGAGGTTTGGAAGAGGCTGTTTATCCAACCGGCCAAAAAATAGAACATACTCAGGCAAATTATTTTAGTTCAGACACAACAGCAGTTATGAGTTATCCTCCGAATGGTTATGGTTTGTATGATATGGCCGGCAATGTCTATGAATGGTGTGAAGACTGGTATGCTTATAACTATTATGAGACTTCTGTGCAAGAACCGGAAAATCCTAAAGGTCCGCCTCAGGGTGTCTATAGAGTTTTAAGAGGAGGCTGCTGGAAGAGCTTGATTGAAGATTTGCGTTCGGCTCATCGTCATCGTAATAATCCAGGTTCGTTTAATAGTACTTATGGTTTTAGATGCGCAGCCGATGTGTCTTAAAAGACATTGAAAGATGTTTAAAGACATCGAAAGATGTTTAAAGACATTGAAAGATGTTTAAAGACATTGAAAGATGTTTAAAGACATTGAAAGATGTTTAAAG
>CAYXMS010000036.1:0-3133 GCA_964466185.1 uncultured bacterium | reverse complement strand
ACATTGAAAGATGTTGATATAGTTTTATACTGTATAAAATTTTGAGGGACAAATGAAAAAAAGAGAATGGATTTTAATTCTTGTTTGGGCAGGGCTTGTTCTTTTTAGCAGAGCTTTAAAATTTAATCTTCCTATAGGGGGGCAATCAGCAACTTTTTGTCTTTTTGTTGTTCTGCTGCCGATGATTGTTTATTTTTTTCCATCGAAACTTTATCTTGGCGCTGGGCTTTGGTTTTTGACTCATTTGCTGCATCCCTTACCTTTAACTGTAGGCATTCCCACTCTTTTAGCGGCTCTTTCATGGAAAGTTTCTCATAAAAAAGATCTTTTTAATTCGAGCCTGCATTTGTTTTTTCCTTTAATGGCCATAGCTTTGTTTATTCTATCTCCTAATGGAAAAGAGGCTTGGCTTTATACTCTTTATTGGCTAATTCCTGTTTTGTGCTGTTTCGGTCGAAACAATCTTTTCAAAAGAAGTTTGCAAAGTACTTTTACTGCTCATGCAGCCGGTAGTGTTATGTGGGTATATCTGACACCGTTAAGTTCGCAGCAATGGCTAGCTCTGATCCCGGTAGTGGCTATAGAAAGACTGATAGCAACATTTTTTGCTATTCTGGCGATCAAAGCTTTTTCTCAGATTTTAACTGTAAAAAGGTCTGCTGATTTTACTTGTTTAAAAGAAGGAATGTTTTCTTCTTAGAAAGACAAATATTGTGAGTAATCTTAAGAGATAAATTGTGGTAGGGGAAAAACCTCTTCCTGATCCAGGCTGTTTAGTTCTTCAATTGTTTTGACCCCTAGTTTTTTTAAACGTTCAATACAGTTTTGCACGATTTTTTCAGGTGTTGAAGCACCTGCTGTTAAAGCTATGAATTTGCTATTTTGTAAAATCTTTTCAGTTATTTCTTTATCTTGATGGATCAAAAAGGCTTTGGTCTTTTGCTCGGCCATTTCTTTTAAACGATTGGAATTGGAAGAGCTCGGATCTCCAATGATTAAAGCTAAATCAACTTTATCTAAAATAGAAAAAAGTGCTTTTTGACGGCTGGTTGTAGCATAGCATATGGAAGAAGAAGGTAGAGTTTGAGCCTGGGAAAAAGATTGTTTTAAGGTTTTAATAATACAAGCTGTTTTGGTTACATCCAAAGTTGTCTGGGTCAGATAAAATATTTTATCTTGGGATGTGAATTTTAGTTTTTGAACATCGGCTAGAGATTCTATTACAGTTGTATGATCAAAAGCTTCTTTTTGAATGCCTATGACTTCTATATGGTTTTTATGTCCGATCAAGACAATTTGAAAGCCTTTTTCAGCATATTTTTTGGCTGCTGCATGGCTGCGGGTAACCAAAAAACAGGTAGCGTCAATTTCTTTGAGTTTTCTTTGTTTGGCTTCTTTTCTGACGTCAGGAGAAACTCCGTGGGCAGAATAGATGATTCTGCCGCCTTTGGGTACTGATTTTAAATCTTCTATAAAAACAGCGCCTTTGGTTTCTAATTCTTTGACCACATGCTGATTGTGTACAATTTGATGTTTGACATAAATGGGCCTGCCAAATAGTTCTAAGGCTTTTTCAACTGTGCTGATAGCCCTTTTGACGCCTGCACAAAAACCGCGGGGATTTACTAGATAAAGATGCATATAAAAAATATTATAGATAGTTTTATTTTTTTTTAAAAATATGCTAATATTTTATAGTTAAATTGTATTTTTTCTCAAAAATAAAAAAAAAGATGCAAAAAAAATATTTTACGTTTTTTTTAACAGTTTTGTTTTGCGCTTTAGGGCATATCACGGCAGAACTATATTTGCCTTCTCTGCCTTTTATTGCCCGTAAATACGGCACTTCCAATAATGCAGCCCAGTTTTCCTTGGCCTTGTTTATGCTGGGTTTTGCTTTTTTTCAGATTGTCTATGGGGTAATTTCAGATAAAAAAGGTCGTAAAAAACCTCTGATCGGAGGGCTTTCCCTAGCTTTATCAGGCTCTTTTTTGTGTTTATTTGCCCCTAATATAGTTTTCTTTAACCTTGGAAGGCTGATGCAAGGTTCGGGAATAGCTGCGGCTGTTGTTTTATCAAGAGCTATTTTAAGAGATCTTTTTGCCGGAAATGTTCTGGTAAAATTTACTTCTTTTTTTGAAATTTCTACGAATCCCTTGATCATTTTAACTCCCTTTTTAGGAGGATTTTTACAGAAATATTGGGGATGCAAATCAGTTTTTATAGTTTTAGTTTTTTATATACTGGCGGCTCTTTTTCTGACTTTATTCTTTTTTCAAGAGACAAAACCAGAAATATCTGCTAAAGAGATAAAGTCAGAAAAAATTTTAAAAAATATTTTGCAGATTTTGCAAAATAAAACTTTTCTAATTTCCGCTTTACATATTTTTTTAACCTACGGAGCTATTTTGGCCTGGCTCACTTTTGGTCCGATTATTTTGCAGGATTCAGTCGGACTGACTTCTTTGCAATTTGGTATGGCTTCCAGTTTAATTGGTCTGGCATATATTCCGGCAGCTTTTATTAATGCTAAGCTAGTACATAAATTTAAGTTGCACCATCTGCTGAAATTTGGATCCCTGTGGTTAATTTTAGCAGGAACTTTAATGGCTGCTTTGGCCTTTTTAGGTTTGTTTAATGCAGCTTTTATTATTGTTCCTGTTATTTTGCTTATTGTAGGGGCTGGTTTTATTCTGCCTAATTGCTTTGCCCAGGCTGTTGCACCTTTCCCTGAAAAGGCAGGTCTGGCAGCAGCCTTACTTGGCATGTTGCAAATGCTTGGAGGTTTTTTTTCCAGTTCTTTAATTTCCATTTTTTCAGCTAAAACAGCTTTTCCTTTGGCTTTTGTTTTATTAATTTATGGTCTTTTAGCATATTTAAGCGTGAATTATTTTACTTTGAGGGAAAAGGAAAAGATTTGATTTAAAAATTAAAATATTTTTTAACAAAACTTGGCAATTTATTCCCTGTTTAAAAGAAACGGCTTTTTTGTCAATAAACTGATAAAAAGAATACTGCAATATTTTGCTGAAGCTAAACAAATATTAAATTTAAGGTAAGTTAAGTTTGTAACGGATAATTGAACCTCCCTCGCCTAAAGGCGAAGGATTCCTGGTTCGTAGCTCCGAGTAAC
>CAYXMS010000035.1:0-13087 GCA_964466185.1 uncultured bacterium | reverse complement strand
CATGTTTAAAAACCATTTAAAAGTATAAGCCACTAAGCAAAAGACTTAAAGTTTAACTTTTTAAATCCAGTTTATAGATTTTCTAATGACTCTTTTTTTTAAAAGCATATACTTGTCTTTTAAAAGACTAAAGAAGAAGCTGTTTTAAAGAGGACAATTTATGCGTTTTTTAAAAGCTTTTTTAGCCCTATTTTTAATTGGTGTTTTCCATATTGGTTTTGCCTCTGCCACCTATTACGAATATGAAAAATTAGAAAAAGGCAAAACAACACCTCTGAAATGGGAAATTATCCATAAGAAAAAACATCTTTTTTTAACCTGCCATGAAAACATTGGCATAACTGCTTTTGAATGTCTGCCTGATTATAAAAAGATTTTAAAATACAGCTTTACCTCGGCAAATAAAAAAAACAGTTATTCAATTAACCTGCATGAAAAAAAACTGCATCTAGAACTTGACAATCAGGGAAAGAAAAAAACTGCAGACTTTCAAATTGCAACTCCTTGGGTCCAGCAGTTTGGTTTTGGCTTAATGCCTTTTGTCAAATCCAACAAAAAAAGTTTTAAATTCTGTTTAATCAATACTGATAAGGCAGAGCTGATAAATATGGTAGCCGAAAAAAAAGAGAAAACTCCATTAAAAATTAATAATCAAGAATATCAGTCACAGCATGTAAAAGTCACTTTAACCGGTTTTAAAAGCATGTTCTGGAGCGCTGAAATGTGGTTTAATACCAAAGATGGGGATCTTTTAAAATATGTAGCCGACAGCGGACCGGGAACTCCTATTACAACGATTACTTTTAAAAGCAAAAAAGAAGCTTCTTTATTTAAATTTTAAAAACTAAAATAAATTATCTGCCAGAGGAAAAGCTTATGCTGCGCTCTTTTTTAACCGTTGGTCTTTTTTGTATTAACTGTTTACTGGCCCAAGCTAAAATTCAACTAGGGACCGATGTATTTTTTGAAGACCGACTTTTTGAAACTTATAAAACCAAAAATATCGGTCTGATCATCAACCATACTTCTTTAGACAAAAACTTAAAACCTACACTATCTCTTTTTTTGGAAAAGGGCTTAAAAATCAAAGCCATATTTTCTCCGGAGCATGGCCTGAAGGGAGTCCAGTATGCAGGGGAAGAAGTGGCTGATAACAAAACAGCTTCCGGCATTCCTGTTTACAGCTTATATGGCCAAAACAGGCGCCCATCCAAAACAATGCTGAAAAACTTGGATGTTTTAATCTACGACATTCAGGAAATCGGCATCCGCCCCTATACTTATGCTACAACTTTATTCTATGCTATTGAAGAAGCTAAAAAACAAAACATTGAAATTGTTATTTTAGACCGGCCCAATCCTATAAATGGGAATTTAGTTGAAGGTCCTTTGCTGGAAAGTTCCTGGCGTTCTTTTTTAGGTTACATAAATATTCCTTATGTGCATGGCATGACAATCGGCGAGCTGGCTTTATTTTTTAATCAGGAGCATAACATCCAGGCCAAAGTGAAAGTTATTCCCATGAAAGGCTGGAAACGGGCATATAATTTTCAAGAGACCGGGCTTAGCTGGGTTCCTACGTCTCCTAATATACCGGAAAGAGAAACTCCGCTTTATTGCGCATCAACCGGAGTCTTGGGAGAGTTGGAACTGGTTAATATAGGCATTGGCTATACCCTGCCGTTTAAAGTCGTCGCTGCTCCCTGGATTAAGGCTAACCAATTTGCTCAAAAGCTAAATGCTCAAAATTTGCCGGGGGTTAAATTTCTACCTATCTATTATCGCCCTTTCTTTGGCTCTTATAAAAATAAAAATTGCGAAGGAGTGCAAATAGTTATTACTGATAGCAAAAAGTACCGGCCGCTTTCCGTACAATATGTCTTGATCGGTCTTTTAAAATCTCTATATCCGCAAAAAATGGCCGAAAAGCTGTCGCAACTAAAGCCTGAAAAAGAAAAAATTTTTTGCTATGTCAACGGCAATGCAAAAATTCTACAGGCTTTAAAAACGGAAAAATATGTAACCTGGAAACTATTGGAAATCAAAAATAGCCATATGCAAGAGTTTTTAAATAAACGGAAAAAATACCTTCTGTATTAATTTTTCTAGTATTTTATAGATTAAAAAAATATCTTGCTCAAACTTACAAAACTTCTTGGATTAAAGAGTCTTTTTATGCTATAGCTTTTGCAATTTATATATTTTTATAATAGCACAGGGAAAAGCATTTTTTTCAAAAATGCAAATAGTAGAGCATTTATTTTTATAATTTTCGGCGGTTTTCATGAAGGCTTTTTTACTTGAAGCTCAAGAACTTTTAAAATCAATTGAAAAAATCAATCTATCTTTAGACGAAAGGCAGTCTTTGGCAATTAAACTGTCATCTTTAATTATCAAAAGCAGCCAAGCTGTTTTTTCGGAAGATAAAAAAAAACAAAATTTAAAGCTTATCAAAAACCTGCAATCATTAAACATTAGAGCTTTTCTATTAAATTTAATCGACCATGCTTTCCATGCTAAAAACAAACATAAAAACAGTCAATATCTAAACTCTTTAATCAATCAGCATAAAGTCACATTTTATCTGCCATTTAATTTAAGTTTTAAATTACTTCTTTTTAAATTTTTGTCCAAAGCTTTGCCATCTACCTGTATTAATATCATGAAAAAAGAAATCAAAAGAATTTTATTAATATTGGTAGGCATCAAAGATAAAAACAAGCTATTGAAAAGTTTGAAAAACAATTCAGAGCTTTGTCTTGCTTATGTCAAAGAAAAAGTCGTTTCACCAGAAGAAGCCGAGACAAATATGACTTACTATTTAAACTGGCTTTTAGAAAACAAGATAAACTGCATTTCTTTAAATCCGTCAGCGATTATTTCTGAAATACATTTCAATGACAATAACAGCGCCATCAATGTTCTGGCGGATAATTTACAAGAGATTTATCAAGTCGCATCATATAACAGAGCCAACCCAAAAATGGTAATTTTAGGATTGGAAGATTATAAATATCTTTATCCTACGATTGAAGCTTTTAAAAAAGCTTTAGAAAAATTCCCTTATTTAAAAGCAGGCATTACTCTGCAAGCATATCTACCGGAATCTTTTCATCTACAAAAAGACCTAACAGCTTGGGCCAAACAGCGCGTAGAAAAAGGAGGAGCTCCTATTGAAATCTGCCTGGTCAAGGGGGGCTATTTAAGTTCCGAGCAAATTAAAGCTTCCCAAAAAGGCTGGCCCCAAACTCCCTTTACTTCAAAATCCCAAACAGATGCCAATTTTAAAAGAATGGCTGAATTTGGTTTAAAAAAAGAAAACACCTTTTTTGCCCATTTAACAATTGGCACGCATAACATTTTTGATCTGGCCTATTGTCTGGTTTTAATGAAGGAAAATGGAGTAGAAAAATACACTAAATTTCAAATGATTAAAGGTCCAAGCGACCATATCAGCACTGTGCTTAGCAAGCTTTTGCCACAACAGTTCCGCATCTCTACTGCTTTTATAGAAGAAAAAGATTATTACCATGCCATGCCCTATATTATTCGTCGTATTGAAGAATTAACTGGAACTGAAAATTTTCTAAAATATGCTTTGGAAATATCGCCAAGAAATGAATTTTTCGAAAAATTCCAAACTGATTTTTTACAAAGTTTCGAAAAAATAAAAAAACTGCCTACAGAATCCAGAAGATTTCAACTACGTAAAGTAATGCCCTCTTCAACTGACATCTTTGTGCCTTTCAATAATGAACCTGATACTGATTTTACCCTGCCGATAAACCAGCAATGGAAAAACCAGATTCTAAAACAATGGCAAAACTATTGTCCTGGTTTGATTCCTCTTTGTATAGGAGGAAAAATTATTGACAAAGGAGATGAAAAGAAAAAAAACAATCCTTCCAATCCTTATTTGCATTTATATAAATATTTGGCGGCCTCTGAAACGCAAATTCAAACAGCTATTGATACGGCTAAAAAAAATGAACAAAACTGGCGTCTTTTCCCGGTAGAAAAAAAGAAAACAATTCTAGCCAAAGCGGCCCAGCTTTTAAGAGAAAAAAGAGCCGATTTAATCGGCGCTTTGATGCTGGATACCGCTAAAATCCTAAAAGAAGCTGATGCTGAAATTTCACAAACGATAGATATGTTGGAATACTATATTTTAAGAATTGAGAAAGTTTTGAAAATTAAAGACGTTATTATCAAACCGAAAGGCACAGTTAGCATTTTCTCTTCCAGAGCTTTTCCCTTATCTGTGCCGACAGGAGGCATTGCAGCTGCGCTTTTAACCGGCAATTGCGTACTTTTCCATCCGGCCTCGGATGCTATTTTTTCTGGCTGGATGCTCTCTTCAATCTTGTGGAAAGCAGGGATTCCCAAAGAAGTTTTGCAATTTTTCAGCTGCGACAATGAAAAACCGCTACTGCAAGATTTGCGACTAACAACCGTTATTTTAACAGGCAGAGCGGCGACTACTGAAAAGTTTTTAAATATTAATCCCTTACTGGATTTGAATAGTGCATCTGAAGGTAAAAACATTTTTATAGTCTCTGCTTTTTCCGATAAAAAACGGGCCATCAAAAATCTGCTCTCTTCCGCATTTGACTACAGCGGTCAAAAATATTCTTCTGTATCCATAGCGATTTTAGAAAAAAAAGTCTTTGAAGATAAAAGTTTTCTGCAGACCCTCAAAGAAGCGGCCGCCAATTTAAAAGTCGGTTCTATCTGGGATGAAAAAACTAAAATAGGCCCTTTAATCAGAGCTCCCGATAAACAGCTTTTAAAAGCTTTAACCTCTTTGGAAGAGGGAGAGTCCTGGCTGTTACAGCCGCGTCAAGATTTATTTAATCCCAATCTTTTTTCTCCCGGCATTAAAATAAACCTAAAACCAGATTCGTTATTTTTTAAACAATTTCTGCCGGGCCCAATATTAGGCCTTATTAAAGCTGATAATTTTACAGAAGCTTTAGAATTAGCGGACTCTACCGATTATGGCCTATGTACTGTTCTGGACAGTCTTAGCGACAAAGAAATCATGCTTTGGAAAACGAAAGTCAAAGCCGGCAATTATTATTGCAACCGACATAGCCATGGTACAATTATTCGCCGCCAGCCTTTTGGAGGCTATAAAAAAAGTGCCTTCGGTTTGCAATATAAAGCTGGAGGTCCTAACTATTTGCTTGCTTTCATGGTAGCTCATCAAACTTTTCTGCCAACAGAAAAAAGGCCGGTTTCAGAAGAAGTTAACAATCTTTCCTATTTTTTATCCAAATTTACGCTTTCTGCAGAAGCTTTGGGCATTTGGTATGCCAGTTGCGCCAATTATGCTTATTGGTGGCATCGCATGCAACTGCCACGGGATCCCAATAAGATTGTAGGCGAAGACAACTTTTTCGGTTATATTCCCCGAAATAAAATAACCTTAAGAATTTACCCAAAAGATCGACCTTTAGATTTTTTACGGATAACTGCTGCTGCTCTGACGTGCAAAGCAACCTTAAATATCAGTGTCGACAAACAAAATTTTCCCCAAATCGATTGGCAAGAGCTTAGTTTATTTTTTCCGATCACCTATGAATCTGAAGAATTTTTTCTGCAACAAGTAAGAGAAAAGAAAATTTCCCGCATCAGATTAGCTGGCAGGACTTCTGCAGAACTTAAACAAACAGCTGCCTTAGCTTTATGCTATGTTGATGATGCTCCTGTTTTAGCAAATGGCCGGTGGGAGCTTTTACATTATTTAAAAGAATTTACCTTTTCTCATGCCTATCACCGTTTTGGCAATTTAGGAACGCGTCTTTCAGAATTAAGAAAACCTCTTTTATGATTTTACCAAAGCCTTTACAATTTTCTCTTAAAACCCAATTCGAATAAAAATTTTTATGCAAAAAGATATTTTAAAATTAAATTCTCAGCAATTACAGGCCATGCAGCACATTGAAGGCCCGCTTTTAGTTTTAGCGGGAGCAGGCTCCGGAAAAACACGTGTAGTTACAGAAAGAATTTCTTATCTGCTTTCTTTAGGAATTCCAGCTATTAATATTTTAGCAGTAACCTTTACTAATAAAGCAGCCAGAGAAATGCAGGAGCGCATAAAATCTAAAAATCAATTTGAAAGCCGTCCTTTGATCTGTACTTTTCATAGTCTTGGAGCCAAAATACTACGAGAAAAAATACATCTTTTAGGCTACCGAAACAATTTTAGCATTTATGATGAAGAAGATGTTTTTAAGCTTTTAAGAACCTGTTTAAAACATTTAGGCATGGAAAATGTTAAAGAAATGCGTCTTTTAATTTCCAAGGCTAAAAATGATTTATCTTTTCAAGATCTTTTCGATTCAACGGACGGGCATAAAAAACAAGACTTTTTAAAAGCATTTGAACTTTATCAAACTCGGCTCAAAGAATATAATGCCGTTGATTTTGATGATTTACTTTATTTAACAGTTAACCTGTTAAAAAACAGCCCGGAAACCAAAAAAATATATCAAAAACGCTGGCAATTTTTATTAATCGATGAATATCAGGATACTAATTATGCCCAGCATGAACTTACTCTGCATCTGGCAGACCGGCATAAAAACATTTTTGCAGTAGGAGATCCTGATCAATCGATTTATTCATGGAGAGGCGCCCGTTATAAGAACATTTTAAATTTTGAAAAATTGTTCCCGGGCTCTAAGACCATTACCTTAAAACAAAATTACCGTTCCTGCAACTTGATTTTAAAAGCTGCCAATGCTGTTATTGCCAATAATGAAAATCGTAAACATAAAGAACTGTTTTCCGAACTTGGAGAAGGCGAAAAAATAAATTCGGCTATTTTAGATACCGACAAAGAAGAAGCTCTTTTTATCATCCAAAAAATCTCACAACTAAAAAAAACACAGGCTTTGTCTTTAAATGACATTTCCATTTTTTACCGCACTAATGCTCAATCTCGTATTTTTGAGGATTTGCTATTAACCCATCAGATACCTTATGTCATTTATGGGGGAATCAGCTTCTATCAAAGAAAAGAGATCAAAGACGTTTTAGCCTATTTAAAACTAATAGTCTCGGACAGTGATTTTCTCTCTTTTGCCAGAACCGTCAATCTTCCTAAAAGAGGAATTGGAGAAACTTCTTTAAACAAATTGCTATATCTTTCAGAAAAAAGCAATCTACCGATCTTAAAACTGTTAGAAAATGTACTACAAAATCCCCACCAATTTTCCCATATTAAAATAGGACAGAAACAACAAACGAACCTAAAAGGCTATCTGGACTTAATTTATAAGCTAAGAGAAAAGCTCAATCAAAAGATTACTTTGTTTGACTTAATTTCCGAGCTTTTAGAAAAATCCGGTTATTTAGATTTTTTAAAAGAAGACAAAGAAAAATTTTGGGAAAGGAAAGAAAACCTGGAAGAGCTAATAGCCAAAGCTTCTGAATATGATGAAAGCAATAAAGAAAATCCACTGATTTCATTTTTAGAAGAGCTGTCTCTACTTTCCAGTTTAGATGCGAATGCGCATACTCAAGACACTTTAAAACTGATGACCTTACATCATGGCAAAGGGTTAGAGTTTGATACTGTTTTTATATCTGGTCTGGAAGAAGATCTTTTTCCCCACATCAATTCTAAGAACTCAATTGAAAAGTTAGAAGAAGAAAGGCGTCTGTTTTACGTCGGCATTACCAGGGCTAAAAAAAGGCTTTTTCTAACTGTCTCTTCTTGTCGTTTTTTATTTGGAGCCCAAAGATTTATGCTACCATCCCGTTTTTTAGGAGAACTGCCGCAAGAGCTGGTTGAGAACATGTCTACTAATGTCTATTCTGGAAAAAGCCATTTTTTTTCAGGCCTGGGCAAAAAATCTTTTTCCAGACCGCTTAAGAAAGAAACTTGCCAGGAAAACCTTTATGTATTTGAAAAAGAAGATAAAAAAGCAGAAAACACAGAAAAATTCAATCCCGGCGATCTTGTAGAGCACAGTCTTTTTGGAATAGGCACAATCATAAAAGCCTATAGCTGTTCTTTCGGCCTGGCTTACGATATATTTTTTAAAAAAGACAAAATCCAAAAAACCTTAGCCGCTAAATATGCCAAATTAAAACCTGTAGGCAAAATTTAATTGTCTGCAGAAAACTCCGCTCCTATTTTTCTTTTAACCTGTCTAAGGCTGATAAAACTTTTCCATTTTTTATCACGCAGTCTAAACCCTCGAATATTGGGAATTAAACTAGAAGGCGCGATAATTTTATTTTTTCCCCAGCCCGGCCGCCAAAGAGAAGCTTGCCGATAAGATCTAAAAATAGAACAGGTGGACACGTTTAAAGCAGAAGCTAAATGACCTACGCCTGAATCTCCTCCTATAAACAATGCAGCATCCAACAAAAACCCGGCCAGATCATGAAGGTTGGAAAAAGTTTTAATTCTGTTTTTAGGATCAAAAAACTCTTGTTTTTCTTTTTCAGAAATTACAAAAAAGACTTTGCAGTTCTGTTTTGTAAAACTATGTTTTGTAAAACTATGTTTTATGGGAAAGTATTTTTCTAAAAAATCTGCTAGCTGTAAAAATTTTTGACAAGGCCAATTTTTACCAGGCCTACTGGCTGTTGGATGAATTATTATTTTTCTTTTTTCATCTATTTGCGAATCTATTTTTACTTGCAATTTTTGTGGAACCATTAAAGGGCTGGAAGCGGAAATCTTTTTAAGCTTTAAAATATTTTGAGCAAAAAGATTTAAATTTTGAACCATCGTAATATCCGGTCTGAAACAACAATCTGCATAATATTTTTGCTGATAATATTTTTTAGAGGGAGCGGGATTTAAAACTAAAATTTTCTGGCTATCTTTTTGTTTTCCCTCTTTAATCAAAGTCTGAACATAGTTACTATTTAAATCTTGGGAAACAAAAATTTGGTCGTATTCCCGAAACAGTTTTTCTATATTGCAAACAGGGGGATATTTTCTAATAGGTATTGCCGTCCATTCTTGCAGCTGCTGAAAATCGCCGTTATGAAAAAGCTCTACCATATAGCCATTGAGCTGCAAAAGCCAAGCCAAATGCAGCGAAATCAATCCATCTCCTAACCCGGGGCAGCTAAAAACAGCAATTTTTCTCATAACTGTTCAGCCATTTTTTCCAATTGTTTAAAAGAATTAAAGACCTTAAAAACAGGCACCATTTTGTCCCAATATTTTTCTTTTAAGCGCAAATATTTGATATTCGGCAAAAAAGAAAAAGGCGCTGCAATGGTAACCAAAGACCAATCAGGCCGCCAGAATATTTTTTTACGCGAATCGGCAAAGATAGTCACCACAGGCAATCCCAAATTAGAAGCTAAATGTCCGATTCCCGAATCATTACCTATACAAAAAGCTGATTCATAAAGAAAACAGACCATTTCCTTTAAATTTTGAAAGCAGGGAGCCTGAAATCCATTTTTTATAATTTCACTAATAAAAAAAGGTTTTTCCTGAGCCTTTAAAATAAAAAAGACATCATATTTTTGAGTTTTTAAAATTTCGGCCAATTTTAAAAACTTTTTCAAAGGCCAATTCTTTTTTACATTTGTAGAACTGGGATGAAAAACGATTCTATTTTTATATTTTCTAAATTTAAGATTTTGAAATTTTTGGTTATTTACAGGGCAAGCAAAGCCATTTTCCTTAATTGCTGTTTTCAAATGTAAAGCGCTTTGACAAAAGATTTTTAAATTCTCTGCCATAGTTAATGTAGGATTCAAATAAAAATCCCCCGGCAGATTTTTTCCCTTGCAGGTAGTAGCATGCAAAACCCAACTTTTTCCAGGCTGATATTTTTTGGCGAGATCTACTACCAATTTAGATTTTTCAGTAGAATTGCTATTAATAATTATCAAATCATTTTCCAGAACAGTTTTTTTTATAGATTTAGTTGGAGGGAAAGGCTGAATAGAAAAAGGGAAAAACGGCTGCATCTGAGATAAAAAGTCATGATAAGCAACAACTTCAAAACCATTAGCTTGCAAATTATTAGCTACAATAAAAAAAATCAAGCCATCACCTAGGCCTTGGCTGCAAAAAATCGCTGCTTTTAACGGCATATTTTTAATCTCCAAAAAAAGCTTCTAACATAAAAAAAAATTATGTTATGAGAAAGCTGACTGATACAGGTTAAAAATTTATGCAGCCTAGTATAAAACTACAGCTCAAACCCAGGCAACAAATTTTTCTTTCACCTGCTTTCAAACAGGGAATAAAAATATTTTCTTTACCGATTTTAGAACTAAAAGAACTGATTGAAGAAGAAATTTTAAAAAACCCTCTTTTAGAAGCAGATATCAAGCCATCAACCTCTTTACCTGATATAAGCAACATAAATATAAATGCTAAATCAGCATCTGAAAATCTAAACCCTCTAGACAAGGCTGGTTTTAGCTTTCACCAAACACTTAACAGCTATTTACTAGAGCAGGCTAGGATCCATTTTTCCGAGCAAGATTATCTTATTGCTGAATATATAATTGGCTCTTTAAATGAAAAAGGGTTTTTAACGGAAAAAATCAAAAATATTGCCATGCAACTGAAGGAAAGAGAAAAAAAGGTCAGGCAAATTCTAAAAGAAGTTCAGCTTATAGCTCCAATCGGCATTGGCTCTCAAAGCCTGAAAGATTTCTTTCTGCTGCAGTTAAAAGAACAAAAAAAAGAACATTCTATCGCTTATAAAATAATCAAAAAACATTTTGCTTTATTTTTAAAGCAGCGAAAAAAACAGCTTTTACAAAACTTAAACATTTCTGAAAGCACGCTAGAGCAAGCGCTTCAAGACATAAAAAAATTGTCTTTGAATCCAGCAGCCGAATTTATCTTGGAAAAGCCTCAATTTATTGTACCGGATCTGAGAATCGAATATAAAAACGGCCATTTTTTAATTTTTTTAAACAAAGACTTTTTGCCGTCTTTAAAAATTAACCATCAATATCTAAATTTAATTGCCAATCAAAACTTGAGGGAAATTTCTAAAAAAAAGCAAAAGACAAATACTGGATTATCTTTAAATGAGCATAAATTTTTAAAAAACTGCTTTTTTTCCGCTCGCAATTTTTTAAAAAACCTGCAAAGAAGAAACAGGATATTAAAACAACTGGCCGTTATAATTGTAAAAAAACAAAAAGATTACCTGCTGGGAAATTTGCTATCTGTTTTATCTTTAACAGAAACAGCCAAAGCCTTAAATATTTCGGAATCTTCCTTATATCGCATAGTCAAGTACAAATATGTACTATCTCCAAGGGGATTAGAACCTTTAAAAAACTTTTTCTCCTTGCCTGTAACTAAAAGCTCTCAAACGTCCAAAAATTCTGCTGCTAAAATTCTACAAAAACTAATTCAGGAAGAAAACAAAAAACAACCTCTTTCAGATCGGGAGCTAACTCAAAAGCTTTCTCTTTTAGGTATTTTTTTAAAAAGAAGAACGGTTAGCAAATATCGCAAAAAATTAAATATAGTCTCAGCTTGTTTAAGAAAAATAAGCTGAAAAAAGCATTTTCCAACGAAGAGATTTTTTTTTCTTTTCAAAAGCATAGTCCTGCACAACTTTTTTAGTTTTACAATTTTGAGCAATAAAAAAAATTTCCTGATCAGTTAATCTAACCATAAGATGCAGTGCTTTTTCAGCCACCGCCTGTTTTAAATTTTTCAAACAGCGATTAAAGACTTTGCGCAATTTAATCATTCTAAAAAGTCCTGCTGCCAAAAAAGCCAAAGGCAAAGAGGCGCTCATAAAAAATAGGCTTTTTAAAAGCACACAGGGGAAAAGCAAAAAACTAAATTCAAAAATCAAACTGGTTAATAAAAGGCCAAAAAAAATATATATTTCTCTGGAAGATTTAATCATAGGCCCAAACATTTTTCTTAAAAAATGTTTGGAAGTTAGATACGCAAAGAACTCTTCAAACTGATCTTCTAGAAAAGAACTCCTTAAAAAATGAACCGCTTCATGAGCTAAAATTTCTTCTAAAGAATAAAAAAAACCTAAAAAACCCTGTTTTTTCTTTAATTCTTTACGAAGCAGCAAAACGGGCAATTCGTGTTCATCAATTTTAATAAAAAAAGTAGCAGCTCCTTCAAAAAAAGAAAGCCTCTGATTGCTAAAATAGGCAGGCAGATTTTCTTTATAAAACCCATAAAGATGCATCAAAGTGGCATTAATCCAGCTAAGCGAAGGTTTTTTAACTTTATGTTCTTTATCAATTAAAAAAGGTATTTTTTGTGTGTGCAAGACTTGCTCAGGAGTTAAAATCAATTTTTCAGTCAGTTTTACCCTTTGTAAAAATTTTTGTTCATCCTCATCAGGTCCTGGACAAAATCCCTGAAAATTCAAATCGATAAGTTTTTGGGAATCCAACATATAATCTTAAAATTAAAATATTTATACTATCTTAATTTTCAGAGTATAAAACAAGTATTGGATCAAACACAATATCTTTTAACTGCCTGGAGGGGGCAGAGGCAAATCGGCTTTTTTTCTTTTTCTCAACTCTCTTGCCATACGATATTCTTTTTTTTCTTTTTTATTTCCAGACCCCATACCAGGACCTGGCCCTGGAGGGGGCAAAGGCAAATCCCTGACTTGCTGACTTTGTTTAGTTTTTTTTCTTCTAGTCCACCAGCTTTCTTTTGATTTTTTATTATCTTTTTTCTCTTTGGCCATCCGATTGTTTTTTTCTGCTTTTTGAGAATTTGTCTTTCTGGCTTTTGTACCAATGGTTGGAGGCGGCGGCAGATTAGGAGGCGGAGCGGGAGGGGCCTGTGGCGGAACATCTGGCGGAACATTAGGTGGCGGCAGCGGCAAGTCTCTGGCTTGTTTGCTTCCCCTATTTTTTTTCTGTTTTTTATTATTTTCCTTCATGCAGCCTGCTATTTTTTTTATTTTCGGCTGATGATCAAACTGAGTTTTTTCATACTTAACCAAAGCGGAAAATTTTCCCTGCTTTTCACCCTTTTGAGAATTGCTATAGACTGAGCTAAAAACTAAAACCGCTAAAAAAAATAAATAATGAAAACTCATGTTAAGCCGCCTTAAGATCATATGATCATTTTACTAATAAT
>CAYXMS010000034.1:0-13160 GCA_964466185.1 uncultured bacterium | reverse complement strand
AAATAGATTTTTAAGCTGCGAAATCATCAAAAAAATGGGGTTTCTACAAGCCCCTAAATTGAGCTTTAGCATAGATTTCTGCAGCTTCCAGTGCTTTTCCTGAAAAATTTTGTACTTTAGCAATTACTCTGATTTGAGCTATTTTTTTAAAATGGTCAAAATTGATAAAATTATTAGGTTCTACGTTTGCAGTATAAGCTATAATGGGTATGGGTATTAATGAATATTTTGTTTCTAGCATGCGAATTTTTTTAGTGGCAGATACGCCATTTAGACCTGGCGGCATATTAATGTCCATTAAGATTAAATCAAAAGCATGTTGGTCTTTTAAACTTTGCCACCAAGCATCTATCGCTTCATCCCCATTTTTTACAGTTGTGATTTGGAAAGAGGAAATTTTTAAGGTTTTAATAGTTAGCTTTCTAGTTATATCTTCATCTTCTGCAACTAAAATACGAGGACAATCTTTGGAAGGATTTACAGATCTTAAAGATAAAGTTTGTGTTGACATTTAGCTCCTTTTAAAAATTATTTTATATTTAAAATTGTTATTATTAATTTAATGCTTATTATTTAATTAAAATAAATATGTTAAATAGCTATTAATATATTATTATAACATTTATAGTTTTGTTTTAGTAGTTTTTTTTTGTTTTAATATAATTTTTGAAAACAAATCCCTATTTATGTTAAATAAAAAATTAATTTGATAATAAATAATGGGATTTAATTTTTTATGTCTTTTCGACCTTTTTTTAGCGGTTTATTGTTTTTTTATTTGATATTTGGAAGCAACACTATTTTAGTAGCCAGGTTGTCTTACATTGCGCATCCTGCTATTGGCAGTCAATCGCCTGCTTTTCAGGCAGAATCGAGTAAAGGGAACATAGTTTTTCCAGAGGATTTTAGCGGTAAATGGGTGATTTTATTTAGTTTTCCTAATGTTTTTGCGCCTTTATGCACGAGCGAACTGAAAGCTTTTTTAAAAGAACAAAACAACATAAACGCTGTATTGCTAGGCATTAGCACAAATTCTCAGCAGCAGCATATAGAATGGCTTAAAAGCGTGCAAAGAGAAGTGGGAATGTCTAAAGAACAGATATCTTTAGCATTAATTTCAGACCCTAATAAAAGTATTTTAAACAGTTATGGTTTAGTGCATGATTTGGAAAATAGCCAAAAGCCTGTAAGAGGAGTATATTTTATTGATCCGGAAGGCAAGATTAAGGCTATTTTCTTTTATCCGTTGTTTAATGGACGAAGTGTAAAAGAGATTATGCGTCTTTTAGCCGCCTTGCAATTTTCATATAAAGAAAAAAAGATAACTCCAGAAGGCTGGCAAAAAGGAGATAAAGGACTGGATTGTCCTAAATGCATGACAGGTTCCAAATGTTCCTATTAAGTTTTTAAATTTTAAAGCGCCAGTCTAAAAGCAAATGGCAAAGATCTGATAGAATAAAGGCTAAAAAACTTATGGAAAAATAGTTTTTGTAAGTCTTGAAAGTATACATATAATCGCTGTTTTTCAAGTCTAAAAGCCAAATACTCAAAGCTATTAAAGCAGTTAGGTATAAAAGTCTGGTCAAGGTGCCGACAATTGGCATATGGGAAATGCCGCGATGGCGGAAGATAAGACTGTATAAGAAAAAGGGAAAAGTTAGAATTCCTTTCAAAGACCAGAAGTGGTTTTTATAAGAAAGATCGGCATCAGGCGTTAAAAAATAAGAGGCGTAAATAAAAACTGTGGCAAACGTAAGTAGATAAGGTTTTGCTAAATGGAAGGTGGAATAGAGAAAAAAAAGAAAAACAGGCATGGCTATAAATAAGTTAAAGTGCAGATGGGTTTTATAAAGAGCCATAAAAACGCCTTGCTTTTTCTTTTTTTTTATATTAAAAATAAAAAGCAATTAAAGGCTAAATAATTTTGCTATATGTTTAGAAGTATGACCGGTTTTGGCTCAGCTCTTGTCAAAATCAAAAAAGGTGTTTTGGAAATAGAGATAGGTTCAGTTAACCGCAAGCATTTTGAATGTTCTGTGTTGTTGCCGAAAGAATGGCTGTTTTTAGAAATTTCAGCTAAAAAAGAAATTAATAAACAGATTTTCCGCGGGCAGCTTTTTGTCAGGGCTGTATTTTATCCTTCGTCGGAAAGTATTCAGGAAAGACTGCCTGATACCAAAGTACTTAAGGCTTTGAAAACAGGCTGGGAAAAGAAAGCGGCGGCTTTAGGCTATAAAAAAGACAAAGTAGACCTATCTTTTTTAGTATCTCAGTTGAGGTTTATGCCTGCTTTTAAGCAAAGCAAAGAAAATAGCATTGATCAGCAAGAATTTTTAAAAGGATTGAAAAAAGCTTTAAAAGCTTTAATTTCCATGAAAGAAAAAGAGGGCGGAATTTTAGAGCAGGATATTTTTAAGCGGCTGGATAAAGTGCAGGCTAAAATTGTGCAAATTGAAAAGAAAGCGCAAAATAATGTAAGTAAATATGCTAAAAAGCTAAAAGAAAAGTTGGCGGGTTTGAAGTTTGAAGATGAAAGAATTCTTAAAGAGATAGCCCTTTTGACTGAAAAAGTGGATATTACAGAAGAGCTGGTAAGACTAGAATCTCATGTTAAGCAGTTTCGCTCTTTAAGATTAGAAAAAGAGGCTGTAGGCCGCAAGATGGACTTTTTATTGCAGGAGATGGGTCGGGAGACTAATACTATAGCTGCCAAATCAGCAGAAAGCTGTATTGCTTCTTCTGTAATTGATATTAAAAGCGAGCTGGAAAAAATTAGAGAACAGGTGCAAAACATTGAATAAACTTTTAGGTAATTTAAAAGAAGGCCTTTTTTTTGTAGTCTCCGCACCTGCAGGAACAGGAAAAAATACGCTGGTTAATTTATTAAAAAGCGAATTTTTATGTGTAGAAGAAACGGTTTCTTGCACAACTAGAGAAAAGCGGGATGGAGAAAAAAATGGCTATGAATATTTTTTTATCAGCCGGCAGGAATTTTTAGAAAAGGTCAAACAAAAAGCGTTTGTAGAACATAAGCTGGTTTTTAAGAAATATTATTATGGCACTTTGAAAAGTGAAGTTAATAGAATCAAAAAACAAGGCAAGCATGTAGTAGCGGTGATTGACGTTCAAGGTGCTTTGCAGATTAAAAAGCAAACCGATGCAATTTTGATTTTTATTAAACCGCCGTCTTTAGAAGTTTTAAAAAAGCGGTTGAAAAAACGGGGCACTGAAAATTTGCAGGAAATCAAAAAAAGATTGCAGACAGCACAAAAAGAAATCCAAAAATCTGTTTTTTACGATTATGTTTTTGTGAATGATGATTTGGACCGAGCTTATCAAGTTCTGCTCTCTATCCTTATAGCTGAAGAGCGTCGCAATAGAAAAGTTAAAAAACAGTCTGTTAAAAGCTCATACAAAAAGAAAGTAGTAAATTAATATTGCGGTTGATTGTTCAATTTTTGATTGTTTTATTCTATCGGTTGATAATAATTTTTTGAAAATCTAGCCAAGGTATTAAAGTTATACAAAGCAGTTTAGAAAAAAGTGGCCAAAAGCTTTTCCACCATTTATAATGAAAAGTGTTTGTATCTTGAGTATGGGTAAATAGCAGATATTTATTTACAGGTACTTTTTAAATTCTACAAAAATAGATTCTAAAGGAATTTTTTGCATGAAAGAAGAAAAAAAATATTTAACTTATGAAAGATTAAGAAATAAATTTAATAGCAATTTTGATCTGGTCAATTATGCTATCAAACTAGCTCGTTTGCATATTGCAGAAGAAAACCCCAAGCATGTCAATGAAATTATTGATGAGCTGGAGATGCTGCCTGATTTAACATAGGCCATTAAAAATATTTACAGGCTTGAACAGTTGCTTATCTTTCCCTGAAGGAAGGAATTTTCTTGTTAATAAACTGATAAATATTTTTTTTGAATAAAAGCTGATGTTTTTAGTAAAATCTTTTAAATAGCTAGTAAAGGTGCAAGTTCAATCATGGCTCAAAAAATTCTAATCACTTCAGCTCTTCCTTATGCTAATGGTCCTTTGCATTTCGGCCATATTGCTGGAGCATATTTGCCGGCAGATGTCTATGCTCGGTTTGAAAGGCTGCAGGGCAATGATGTGCTTTATGTGTGCGGCTCTGATGAATATGGGGTGGCGATTACTTTATCTGCTGATTTGGCCAAAAGAACGCCTCAAGAGCATGTAGATATTTTTCATAGGATTAATCAAGATTTTTTTCACAAGCTATTAATTTCTTTTGATCATTATTCCCGTACTAGCTGGCCTGGACATGTGCCGACTGTGCAGGCTTTTTTTTTAGACCTTTTAAAAAACGGCTATATTGAAGAAAAAACTGAAGACCATCTTTATTCTGAAGAGGAAAAAAGGTTTTTGGCTGATCGTTATGTGGAAGGCATTTGTCCCAAATGCGGATATGAAAAAGCCCGTGGAGATGAATGTGGCAAGTGCGGCGCCAGTTTTGAAGCTATGGATTTAAAAAATCCCAAATCTAAATTAACTGGTAGCGTTTTGACTTTAAAGCCTTCAAAGCATTGGTATTTGCGTTTTGATAAATTCAAAGACAGGCTGGCTAAATGGATAGAGGGTAAAGACTTAAAAGCTAATGTCCTGGGCGTGGTCAAGCAATACTTAAAAGACCTCAAACCACGTGCTATTACCCGCGATTCTAACTGGGGAGTGCCTTTGCCTTTGCCTAATACTGAAGGCAAAGTGCTGTATGTTTGGTTTGATGCTCCAATTGGATATATTTCGGCTTCTAAAGAATATGCAAAGATCAAACAAGAGCCCAAGCTTTGGGAAAAATATTGGTTGAATCCGGAGACTAAACTGGTCAATTTTGTAGGTAAAGACAATATTCCTTTTCATGCGGTTTTCTTTCCGGCTATGACTATGGGGCAGGATACAGCTTATAAGCTGGTGGATAAAATTCCAGCCAACGAATTTTTAATGCTGGAAGGAAAGCAGTTTTCTAAATCTGAGGGTTGGTACATTGATTTAAACAGTTTTTTTCAAAAATATACTTCTGATCAGATTCGGTTTTATTTGGCAGCTAATGCTCCGGAATCGGCAGATGCCGAATTTAGCTGGAAAGAATTTCAGGCTGTATGCAATGGTCTTTTACTTGGTAAATTTGGTAATTTTGTCAATCGCTGTTTAACAATGGTCAACAAATATTTGGAAGGCAGAATTCCTGAAAAAATGGACTTTTCTCAGGAAGATAAAAAATTCATTTCCGATATGGAGTATTTGACGGCAGAAATAAAAAAGGCCTATAGTCAGTTTTCAATAAGAAAAGCCGCTAGTTTAATTATGGAGCTTTCCAGTTTGGGCAATACTTACTTTGATTTTCAAAAACCCTGGGCTTTGGCAAAAGAGGAAAAGCTTTTTTTCAGATTGCAAAACTGCCTGGCGCTTTCTTTGGAATGCATTAAAAATCTGGCCTTAACAAGCTTTGCTATTATTCCGACTTCTGCTCAAAGAGTTTGGCAGTTTTTGGGTTTTAATTCTCAATTGGCCAAAGAGAATTGGGAAAAAGTTAGAAAAAATAATTTGCCTGCAGGTCAGAAATTAGGTGCTTTTTCTGTTCTTTTCCGTCGTTTGGAAAATTCTGAAATAGAAGAAGAAATTGCTCAATTAAAAAACGGCAAAGCTTTTAAAAGCGGTAAAACTTCTTCCAGTCCGGCTAAAGATGCTGACTGATTTTTTTGTAGTTTTGATGATCTAAATTATTTGATTATTGTATTGTCTGTTTGTAGTTTGTTAAATTTTTTACCAAGTAAATCGGCTACAACAATCCAGACCCCGACAATACCTAAAGAAATAATAGTCCCAAATACCAAAAGGCCAGGTAAGTTTTTAGCAAAAGAAGCCACAATTACAGATCCGCTTCCCTTGGAAGCTCTGCCTCCAAAAGATTCTATCCAGCTTTTGGCTTTAAATCTAATGTCTTTTGTTGTGGGAATATACATAATTTCTTTAGTAGGATTGTTTAAAGCATAGCTAAAACCTTTTACTGCAATCATAGAACCAAACAAAGCCCACATGATTTGTAAATGAGTAGCTCCGAACATATTAAAACCTAGCAGGCTTAAGAGCACGCAGCCAATCAAGGCCGGATACACAATCAAACAGAATCTAAGTCCAAATTTCCTCATGAAAATACTGGTCCCTAAAAGAGCAAACAATAATGCTAGCCCATTTACACTCATTCCATATTTTCCGGTAAAAGCAGCAAAAAGATCGCGGGATGTAAAAATGTTTTTTGCAATCATGTTCATTTGAAATTCCAAAACAGTACCGATAATTTCATAAATAGTAGAGACGATTAAAATCCCTAATACATAAGGTTTGGTAACAATTAATCTTAATCCTTCAAAAAAACCGGTTTTTTTCTTTTGTTCGGGCGCTGCATTTTTATTAACTTCCGCAGGAATTATTTTGAGATATAATTTAACTAAAAAAGGAACGATTAAGACTAAAAAACCTCCTAAAATTACTAAAGAGGGAGCTCCAATTTTAGGAGCAAAATTGGTTACAATAGCAGGTCCTGAAATAGTTCCTATTTGGATGCAGGTAACAATCATAGCATATCCTTTTTTAGCAGATTCTGTTTTAGTAATACTTGCTACAAACGCCCAAAAAAGAAACATCAGTAAAGAAGAGCTTTCAAAAGCAAAATAAATAAGCCATCCAATTAATTTACCGGGAATCCACTGAAAATAAGTAAAAAGAGAAGAGGTTTCACTTAGACTAAACATTTCTGGATATTTAGACGCAAATCCCAAAAACAAAAAAATTGCAGTGAAAACAGGGCAGATAATATAAAACAAAGTTTGTTTTTGAAAAATATCAACTAGTTTACTGTATATCAAAAGCACGAAAGCTACAATAAACATAGAAGCCATTTTAGCGTAAGGCTGATATTGCATGCCTACCAAATCATTAAAAATGGGATTTTTCATTACTCGCAGCATCCAATAATTACCTAATATAATCGTGATAATAAGAGATAAAAAACTAAATTTTTCCACCTCTTCCTTAGATAAATTACCCCATAAAGCACGCAAAAATTTTGGTAACATAAAAGCAAAAACTCCTTGATAAATAAGTGGTTATCTTATTTTTTTTAGTTTAGTAAATTTTTAAAAATCTGAAAAGTTAAAAAACAGATTTTATTTTAGATCGATAGTAATTTTTGTTGTGCTAATTGCGATGTAGCTATTTTTCGTTTAAGTTTTTATCTACTTTGTTTAAAACGATCAGATTTCACTGGCTCAAAATCTTTTTTTTGCTTATATGAAAAGTAACGGGGGAACAGCAGTATCTTCGGTATGTTGGCATTTGCGTATATTTTATAAAAAATTGGTTTGGTGTGAAGTTAAAATAGGTGAAGATAAAAAAGCTGCTTAGATTGATCAATGAATATTGTAATTTTAGGCGTTGGCGAGATTATCGGCTCTTATCTGGCAACCATGCTGTCTAAAGAAAATCACAATGTGACAGTTATTGATAAAGATAAAGAAAGATTGGAAAAAATTGCTAATATGGCTGATGTAGCGACTATGCGCTCCCGCGGCTCTCGTTGGGAAGGGCTGGCTGAGCTGGTAGAAACTAAACCCGATTTTTTTGTCGGCATGACCGGCAGTGATGAAATCAATTTAGTGACTTGTACTATAGCTAAAAATTTGGGCTATCCCAAAACAATTGCCCGAGTTAAGGATTTAGGGTTTTTAAACCGTAAAAAATTAGATTTTAGTTCTCTTTTCGAAGTGGATCACTTTATTGGAGCAGAGCTTTTAACTGCGCAAAACATTTTAAAGTCGATTTTACATCCTTCAGATTTGGCTATTGAAAATTTTGCTCATGGCCTGGTTCAGATGCGGACTATTACGATTTCTGATAATTGGCAAAAAAAATCAAAAATCAAAGATTTGAACTTGCCGGAAGAGATGAATATTGTTTTGATAAAAAGAGAAGACAAAGTTATCTTTCCGCAAGATGATGATGTTTTATTGCCGCAAGATGAAATTACCATTATCGGTGAGACCAAGACTTTGGAAGAGATCCCTAAAATTTTTAAAACAGAAGAAGAGAAAGTCCGTTCGGTAGTAATTGTCGGTGGCACTAGTATTGCTATGAGATTGGCTCTGGCTTTAGAATCGCGTAATATCAAAGTAAAAATTATTGAGCAGGATGAGAAAAAATGCGAGGAGCTGTCTGAATTTTTATCAAAAACCAGAATTATCAACCGCGATGGCACTTATGTAGAAAACATGATTCAGGAAAGAGTTTTCGATGCGGATTATTTTATCGCCTGCACTAATGACGATAAGAGAAATATCGTAATTTCTCTTTTAGCCAAATACGTAGATTGCAAAAAAATTCTCTGTCTGATTTCTGATATGTCTTTAGGACCGATTTTAAATAAAGAAAAAATTCTCTATACGCTTTCAGAAAGAGTCAATATCACCAACCGCATTTTATCGATTTTATATGCTAAAAAAATCGTTTCTATTGCTTCTTTAGCCAATAATAAGGCTAAAGTTTTTGAAGTTAAAATTTCTCCTGAGTCTAAATTGTTAAATCTCCCACTTGTCGAAATGCAAAACAAACTGCCGGAAGAGACTTTGATTGCGGCAGTAGAAAAAAAAGGACAGATTATAGTGGGCAAGGGTTCTACGGTGTTAGAGCCGCATGATACTATGATTGTAATTAGTAAGCCGGAAAATTTGCAGGATATGGAAAAGTTGTTTTGAAAACTAAAGTTAAAATAAAGCATAAAGTTGAGATTAAAAAATTAGAAAAAGCAAAAGCTGAGATTTAGTATTTTTTATGAAATTAAAAGTTATTGGAAGAATTTTAGGCGTTTATCTTTTTTTCTTTTCTTTAATTTTACTGATTCCTTTATCGGTTGCGATTTATTATGATTTTTTTGCCTCGTCCGTTTTATATCCACAGCCGTGTAGCAGTCTGGCTTTTATAGTTACTATTTTGATTACTATGCTGCTGTCTTTTTTCTTATGGTTTTTCAATCGTAAAACCGAAGAGCCGTTAATGCGTAAAGAAAGCCTGCTTTTGGTAGTTATTATTTGGCTTGCTACTGCTGTCATTGGTTCTTTGCCTTTTATGTTTTCCAAAACTTTAACTTCTTTTCCCAATGCCTTTTTTGAGACGATGTCAGGTCTTACTACTACTGGATCTTCAGTTATCTGTGCCAAAAAATACAATATCAATACAGGCAAGGAAGAGCCTTATACGGTGGTGCGCAGAGGCATCAACGAAACGACCTATACTTATTATGGTACGGTAGAATCGGTAAAAGGACCTGATGGCAGAATTTATAAAGGCATAGAAGCAGTTTCAAGAGGGGTAGTTTTTTGGCGCAGTTTTATACAGTGGCTGGGAGGTATGGGGATCGTCGTGCTTTTTTTAGCTGTTCTGCCGGCTTTGGGTGTTGGCGGCAGGTTTTTATTTCAGACGGAAGTGCCGGGGCATGTTAAAGATTCTATTACTCCTAGAATAAAAGAAACCGCTTCTATTTTATGGAAAATTTATTTTTCCCTTACTGTTTTGGAAGTTGCTCTACTTTTTTTTACCAATCCTAGGGTTACTTTTTTAGATGCTGTCTGCACTACTTTCACCAATCTTTCAACTGGCGGCTTTTCTATTCGCAATGAAAACATAGGTTATTATCAAAGCTCTATTACTGAATGGATAGTGATTGTATTCATGTTTTTTGGCGCTTTGAATTTTTATCTTTATTTTTATCTGATCAAAGGAAAATTCAAAAAATTCTGGAATACTGATTTTGTTTTCTTTTTGATAATACTGCTTTCCGGTGTTATTTTGACTGTTTCTAATCTGTTTGGATCTGAGCAATTTGCTTTAACCGGCCAGCAGACTCCTTATACTGCGGCAAGTGCTATCAGGGACGGCGTTTTTCAAGCTGTTTCTGCAAATACAGGAACTGGTTTTGCCAGTACAGATTTTGATCGTTGGCCTTTTAGTTCTCATTTGATGCTTTTGATTTTAATGTTTATCGGTGGAATGTCGGGTTCTACTTCCGGTGGTATTAAGACTTCCCGGCTGTATATTATTTTACAGGTACTTTTGTATAAGATAAGAGTGGTTTTCCGTCCTTATGAAGTTAGGAAAATGAAAATTTCTAATTTAGAGATTGATAATAAATTGTCTAATACAGTTTTGGCTTTTTTCTCGTTAGTTATTTTTGCTGCTGTTTTCGGTACTATAGAACTAGTATTTAGAGGCATTGACCCAGAAACTGCCATTTCTGTTTTAGGCTGCTGTTTGAATAATATTGGTTTTGCCTTCGGTCTGGCAGGACCTACCCAGTCCTTTGCTTTTTTATCCGACTTGGACCAGTTTTTAACTTCTTTTTGGATGGTTTTAGGTAGGCTTGAATATTTTGCTATTTTATTGCTCTTTATGCCGGCTTTCTGGAAAAAAGAAGCTTGAAGTAATTAGTCGGTGGTTTCAAGCAGATTTTCGGGTTTTTGTTCGATTAGTTGTTTTTTAAGACCGGTATGTCTTTTTAGTACGTCCTGATTTTTTACAGCTATTGCCAATGCCTGTTTGGTTCCGATCAGCACAACTAGTTTTTTGCCTCTGGTTACAGCTGTATATAGCAGATTACGATAAAGCAGTTTAAAATGGCTGGTATGCATAGGCATAACGATACAAGGACATTCGGAGCCTTGATATTTATGCACTGATACCGCATAAGAGAGCATGATTTCATCTAAATTCGAAAAGTCATAGCTGATTAGCCTGCCGTCAAAAGAGATAATCATTTCCTGCTCAGGTTGGTTGATTTGCTGAATAAATCCAATGTCCCCATTAAAGACGTTTTTTTCGTAGTTGTTTTTAATTTGCATGACTTTGTCATTTAAATGAAACCTTTGGGAAAAACGCCATAGGGGAGTGGAAGATGGATTTAAAGCTGTCTGAATTTCCAGATTTAAGCTTTCAGAGCCGATAGGCCCTCTTTTCATTGGACAGAGCACCTGAATGTCTTCTATGGGATTAAAAAAATATTTTTTTGGAAGATCAGTTTTGACTAATTGAATAATTTTGTCTTTGATTTTAGTTGTATCTTTTTCTTCAAAGAATAAAAAATCGCTTTTGGGATTTTGCGTAAGATAAGGAAATTCCCCGCCATTGATTTTATGGGCATTGATAATTATATCAGAGCCTGCCGCTTGCCTGAAAATGGTTTTCAAACGAGTTACGCTGATTGTGTCTGAGGCGATCAAATCTTTTAGTACATACCCAGGCCCGACAGACGGCAGCTGGTCAATATCTCCAATAAAAATAATTCGGCAGGAAGAAGGCACAGCTCTTAAAAGATAATACATCAACATGGTATCTATCATAGAGGCTTCATCAATGATCAAAAGCTTGCAGGAAAGCGGATCCTGCGGGCTTTTTTTGAACTCTTTTTTGGTAAAGTCAAATTCTAAAAGACTATGGATAGTAAAGGCTTTTTTGCGGGTAATCTGCGTCAGTCTTTTTGCTGCTCTTCCAGTCGGAGCTGCTAAAATAATACGGTTTGTTAGCTTGGATGTAATTTCTAGAATAGCTCTTGTAATAGTGCTTTTGCCTGTACCTGGACCGCCTGTAATAATATGCAGTTTTTCAGAAACCCCTTTGGCAATAGAGTTTTTTTGCTCTTGGGCAAATTTTATATGCAGCAGATTTTCAGCCCAAAAAATCGCTTTTTCATCATCTACAGTTCTTAGAGCTGCTTTGCTATTTTTTAACCTTAAAAATTCTTTGGCGATTCCTTCTTCAAAAAAATAAAGAGGTTTTAAAAATAAAAAGTTTTTACCTTCGATGTCGGTTTTGATAATTTCCTGCTTTTTAATTAAAGCATGAAGGCTTTCTTCTAAAACCAATCTGTCTACTTCCAACATGTTTTCGGCTATTGGCAAAAAATCTTCTTCTTTATAGCAGGTATGCCCGCTTTTCATCATTTCCCAAAGCACAAATTCAATGCCTGAGGCTAGTCTTAAAAAAGAAGTTTTTTCAAAGCCCAATTTTTGGGCTATCAGATCAGCGCTTTTAAAACCAATGCCTGTAACTTCCTTGGCCAGCTGATAGGGGTTTTCCTGAATTTTTTTTAAGCTGTTATGCCCATATATTTTATAGATTTTTTGGGCATATGAAGGAGAGAGGTTGTTAGTTCTTAAAAAGATAATAATTTCTCGGATTTCTTTTTGCGAGGCCCAGCATTCTTTCATTCTGTTAATTTTTTTCTTTCCAATCCCTGGAATTTCTAAGAGCCTGTCAGGTTGCAGGTCGATAGTTTCTAAAGTATTCAAACCAAATTTATCGATAATTTTTTGGGCATAGACCGGCCCAATGCCTTTAATCAACCCGGATTCTAGATATTTCTGGATGCCTAAAAGATCTGCCGGATAGCTAACAGAATAGCTCTCTACTTCAAATTGATTGCCGAATTGGGCATGCTTTTTCCAATTACCCTGGCAGACAAGGGTCTCCCCAGGTTGCACAGCTGGCATATAGCCTATGATACAGGTCAGTTCTTTTTTGTTTCTTTCTTTGAGTTTGGCGACCGTAAATCCATTTTCAGGGCTGATAAAGATGATATTTTCAATATAACCTTTAACGGTCTCTTTATTATTTTTTTGCTTCATTGGTAGTTTTTATTAATTTTTTGAAAGGAAAATCCTTTGTAAAGTAAGAGGCTAAATTATAAGTTTAAAAAAAGTTAGCACGTTAAAGAATTTATTAGAAGCGACAAAGCTATTGTTAAAAAACCTTTTTTCTAATAAAATTTAATTTTTTTATGGTCCGGGTTAGCTCAGCGGTAGAGCAGTTGACTGTTAATCAATTGGTCGTAGGTTCGAATCCCACACCCGGAGTTTTGATATATAGGCGGTTAAGGCAAAGGCTTTAATCGCCTTTTTGCTTTTTGCCACAGCAATACTCAAAAAGGCTCAATCTTTTTCAACTTTTAATGTAACTGCAGAGCTTGTGATTAATTTTTTGAAAAGCGCCATTAAAATTACTGTCCATTAAAAAAGTTAAATATTTCTTTGTACTGGACAAAAAAATAATTTAATGAAAACAACTCGCTGATGCGTCATCC
>CAYXMS010000033.1:0-13406 GCA_964466185.1 uncultured bacterium | reverse complement strand
TACTCGGAGCTACGAACCAGGAATCCTTCGCCTTTAGGCGAGGGAGGTTCAATAAATCTTCAAAAGCTTTAACTTTTAATACCAGAATTTCAAAAAATTAAAAAAATCCTATGAAACAAAACAAACTAGAAACGGAACTGGCTATAAATGATCTTTGCAAAACAGGCGAAGGCATTGGCATAAAAAATCAAAAAAAAATCAAGGTTTGCCATGCCTATCCGGGGGATACTGTTAAAATAGAGCTTTATAAAAACAAAAAGCGCGGATTCTACAAAGGTCGGCTCAAGGATATTATAAAACCCTCTTCAGACCGAACAGCTCCTACCTGCCAGCATGGAAATATCTGTGGAGGCTGTAAATTAGGCCAATTATCCTATGCTGTCCAATTACAATACAAAGAGCAGCTATTAAAAAAAACTTTTGCTAATTTTTCCAATGTACAAATTTTTTCCATTATTCCTTCGGACCCCTGGACATATCGCAATAAAATGGAATTTACTTTTTCGGAAAACAGAGCCGGCACAAAATTTTTAGGCCTGATGATTGCTGGCGCGGGAAAATATGTTTTCAATGTAACAGAATGTTTTTTAATGCCCGGCTGGGTCTCAAAAGTATTAAATGAAATCCGCAGTCTTTGGGAAACTTCATCGTTACAAGCTTACAATCCCCTTATCAATACAGGCATTTTACGTTATCTGACCTGCCGAGAGGCCAAAAACACCTCTCAAAAAATGGTAATTTTAACTATTTTAAACCATGGAACTTTTTCTGAAGAAAATGAAAAAGCTTTTGTCACGGCTATAAAAAAAGCCCTGTTAAAGACAGCTGATGTCTCTCACGATTCTCAACACAAAGGCCAAGCTTCCAAATTAAGCATTATCCTAAGAGTGCAGCACAGTCAAAAAGGCCAGAAGACGTATTTTACAGAAAAAGTGTTATTTGGTCCTGGCTTTTTACAAGAAGAGCTAAAAATTGCCGGTAAAAAGCTAAAATTTAAAATTTCAGCCGATTCTTTTTTTCAGCCGAATCCCCTGCAGGCAGAAAAACTTTTTGAAAAAGCTTTAGAGCTTTCAGAGATCGAAACCCGGAAAAATCCGATCGTTTTGGATCTTTATGCCGGATCTGCTGCTTTAGCTTTAGTCTTTGCTAATTTCTCTCAAAAAGTCATTGCCATTGAGGAGAATCCTTCTTCTGTTTTAGATGCTCAGGAAAATGTTGTTTTCAACGACTTTTCCAACATTGACATCCGCCAAGGGGATGTAGGAAAAGTTCTAGACAAGTTAAAACAAGAGTCAAAACAACCATTAAACCCTGATCTTGTAATAGTAGATCCGCCGAGAGCCGGTTTAGATACTAGGGCTTTAGAAAACATTTTAAATTTAAATCCCGAAAAAATCATCTATATTTCCTGTAATATTGAAACCCAGCAAAAAAATATTTTAGAGCTTACCAAACGGGGCTATCATTTAAAAGCTCTCCAGCCAGTTGACCAATTTCCTCAAACTATGCATTTAGAGAACATAGCTTTTTTAGCGAAGAATTAGAGCCTATTTAAAGCTGAATATCTTTTAGACAAAAATCCAACAAGGATACCATAAATAAATCTATTGACATTCTCCCTATGGCTAAAGCCGGGGGTATTACGTCGTTGTTGATAAAAGTTTTACAGCTTAATAGCAGAACTTAAAATAGCTTGCTTTTACCTCTAAAAAAGTCCATAATTGTCTCTAAACAAACTTTTATTAAAATTTTATTTTAAGGGAATTTTTATTATGTTTAATTTACTAGCTGAAGCGGCCCAGCAAAACAGCATGTATTCAGGCATTTTAATGCTGGTCTTAGCTGTAGTTTTCTTTTATTTTATCATTTTGCGTCCAGAGCAAAAAAGAAGAAAAACTCAAGAAGCCAAGCGCAACTCTATCAAAGTAGGCGATCAGATTACGGCTATGGGCATTATTGGCACAGTGGACAAGCTCAATGATCAATCTATTATCATACGCTCTGCAGGGAACTCTAAATTAGAAGTTTTAAAGATGGCGGTAACTGATGTAAAAGCCTCTGAAAACAAACCAGCTGAGGACAAATAAGAATTTGACTCTATTTAAAGGCTCTTACATCAAAAAAGATCAAGTCTTTAAAAATTAAAATTTTGAAACAAACAAAAACAGCTTAAAGCAAATTTGCTTTAAGCTGTTTTACTATTTGGTGAAAGATTAATAATCTCGATTATGGATAATCTTGATTATGGATAATCTTGATTATGGATCTTATCT
This sequence comes from uncultured bacterium, assembly GCA_964466185.1. Taxonomy (GTDB): domain Bacteria; phylum Chlamydiota; class Chlamydiia; order Chlamydiales; family SM23-39; genus CAZTYI01. Next base: position 11,133 of record CAYXMS010000033.1, on the reverse strand, counting down.
GGTTTTTCTACTAGCAGCAGCTTTTGCAGGCTGATCTATTACTAATCGCAGCTGTGTTTTAAGCTGCATCTGATATGCTAAAACTTTAGCCAAATACAACTTGATGACTAATACTTTATATTTATCTGTTTGCAAATCAGTTCTAAATCCCTTTCGTTGTTCTTGCTGTTTTTGGAAAGTTATAGCTTGCACCGTATCATCAACAGCTGAAAACCTCTCTTTGAGTCGTTTTAAAACTTCATAATAGACTTGTTCTAAAGCTTTTAAATGCGCCGCTATATTAACTGCCATATCTGGAGAAGAAACTATCTTTTGTATGCTCCTTTTATTAATTGCTAATGTATGTTTTCTGTCTAAAATAGAGCTTCCAAAAGCAAACAAACGTTCTTTTAGAACTCCCGTTTTAAAGTGTTGTTCGAAAAGACGCATATCCTGTCTGACTAATGATTGAACTTTATCATACGGAGGTTTTCCTTCCAGTATATCAAGTGCCTTTTGAATATTATCTTTCGAAGTTCTTATTATACTTCTACCAACCCCTATTTGACTGAAAGCGTGAGCTATTTCATCTCCATCTTCTCTTCTTGGCGCTGCTAATTGATGTGCTTTTATATCAGCGGTCCTTATAATTTCTCTTTCTGCTTGTTGTCTTCTTTCTGCATCTGCTTGTGCTATAGCTTGATCTTGTGCAATTTGTCTTTGTCTTATTTGCTTTCTCTGTAGCTTTTGTCTCCAAACAGTTAAAGCTCTTCCAAGCCTATTTTTATCATTTTTAGCTTTAAATTTATGAGCTCTTACTGTTTTTTTCCATTCAGCCAATACTTTTTGTTGCAAACGCTGTTTCCGCTGCTGCTGCAAATTTTTTATCTTTGTTTCTTTTTCCGCTTCCTGTCTTGCTAAAGAAACTTCTCTGTCTCTTGTTCTGCTATCTTCTATTTGCTGCAATAAATCTCTATTTTGCGACTGTAATCTTTCTATTATTCCCTCGAGCCTGGTTCTATCTATATCATAACTTCCTTGTCTTTCTTGTAATTGAGTTCTTATATGTCCCAGACTTGCTTCTAGCCTTTGATTTGTTCTTTGAAGATCTTGCATAGCCTGTTTTTCTTGTACATTATCTTGTACATTAATATTTTGCAAAACCCTAATCTGACGTTGTAACTCCTGAACCTGATTTGCCAATGGATGCAGCCAGGGAATATCGCTTACATCAGATCTCATAAATTGTTCTGTCGCTTGTAAAGCCTGCAATACTTCATTTGGCACAGGGGGATTTTCTCTTTGAAGAATGGTTTGTACAGCATCTAACAAATCTGATAATTGCCTTACTCGTTCATTAAGTGTTTCGTTATCCTGCCGCAAAGGACCTAAATGCTGTTGTATGGTTCTTTGTACATATTCTTCAGCTTCATGATACAGAGTATCTTTTTCAGCATCCAATCGTGCTACTTGCTGTACTAAATCCCGCATACGCTGTTCTTTTTCTTGAACGGTCTGACTTACAAATACTCTTTCTTCTGCCAATTCACCTTTTACCCTATCTAAGGCATCTTGCAATTGCTGTATCTGTGGAATATCTAAATCTTCTACTCTCAATTCATTCATTTGAGAGATTAATTCTTGTTGCTCAACAAGCTGTTTTTGCAAGCGTTCATTTTCTAATTTCAATCCATGATCAGAATCAACAGGTTCATGCTCTTCTGCGGATTCATCAACATTAGGATATACAAACCGACTAGTACCGAGAAGCTCTGGTTCTTCTTCAATACTTAATTGCTGGCGGGGGGGAGGATCTTTTGGCTGACAATAAACATCTACAGAAGCTTGAGTATTATCCCCATCACCATCTACAGTTGCACTACTAACAGCTTGATCATCCTCCGTATGATTATATTCTAAAATTTTCCTGGCAATGTTAGCTATTTTATAATCTGATGTATTTTTTTGCTTTTGCTGAGGCAAAAAGCAAAAGTGTTCATAAGTATGACTGGATGCTGTTTTTTCATAGCAAAGAAAGATCTGAGGACCGTCAGTTAAGATTTTCAAATTTGACAGTTGCTCTTGGTTATTTCGCAGAATCTCTGCGGCCAACTGACTTAATAAATTTTTAAGAGAAGAATATTGTGAATCCTGAACATTCAAAAATTTATTTTGGGGACTGTCTAAAGGATTTTTATATTGCAGTTTTTGAGCTGTAATCTTTATATTATTTTGAGCCATAAAAATTTTGAATTAATAAATTAATTATGCGAATATTGTAACATTATTTATAAATATTAACCACACCTTATTTAAAATAATCATTAAGAATTTAATACTTAAGCAATTGATATCTAAACATTTATACAAAAACAAAACAACCGACTTTTAAAGGCTTGCAACTCTTTTATTCTTTTGTACTTACATAAATTTGTTAACAATACAATTATCAACAATATAATTGTCAATAATTTTATTGATAAATTAAGATAGTTAAAAGGCAATTTTTTATGAAAATCGGCATTTTTCAGATTAATCCCTTAGTTGGCGACATTACAGGCAACGTAAAAAAAATTACCCAAGCCTTACAACGAGCTAAGATCCAAAAGGTAAAAATAGCCATTTTCCCGGAGCTGGCAATTCCGGGGTATCCGCCGGAAGATTTATTATTCTTTAAAAAGTTTATCCAAAAAACCCAACAGGGGATAAAAGAAATATCCAGACATACAGAGAATCTTTTAGCGGTAGTAGGTACGATTAGAGAAGAAAAAGGCAAAATTTACAATAGCGCAGTTTTACTTGCGGACAAAAAACTTTTAGGCTTTCAGGACAAATCTTTATTACCTGATTATGATGTTTTTAATGAAAGCAGGTATTTTACAGAAGGTGAAAAAAGCAAAATTTTTCAATATAGGGATAAGAAGATCGGCGTTTTGCTCTGTGAAGATGCTTGGGCGCATGGAGTGCAAGAAATCGAGAATTTTGCACAGTCACATTACCATAGAGATCCGGTAATGGACTTAAAAAAAGAAAAGCCGGACCTAGTTTTAGTGCTGAGCGCCTCGCCTTATTATTTTAAGAAAAAAGCAGTGCGCATAGAAATTAACAAAAAGATTGTGAAAAAGCTGAAATGCCCTCTTATCTATTGCAATCAGGTGGGAGGCAATGACACGCAGGTTTTTGACGGCAGCAGTTTTTATCTGGATGAAAAAGGAGCTTTAAAAGCTATCTGTCAAAGTTTTAAAGAAGATGATCTGATTATAGAAGACAGCCAAACTAAAAAAAGCCGGATAAAAAATTTAAAATCTTCGGAAAAAGAGCATGTAGCCGACCTTTATGAGGCCCTGGTTTTGGGTGTTAAAGACTATTTTACAAAACAGCATCTTAACAAAGCGCTAATCGGCATTTCCGGGGGAATCGATTCAGCTATTACCGCCTGTATTGCCAAAGATGCTTTAGGTGCGGAAAATGTATTAATGCTTTCGATGCCGTCGCGTTTTTCTTCTGCAGAAGGCATTGAAGACGCTGAACTTTTAGCGCATAATTTAAACATAAAAGTACAGGATCTGCCGATAGACGGGCTTTTTCAGACTTTTTTAGATTATCTAAGCCCATTTTTTTATGGGCTGGCGCCGTCTACTGCCGAAGAGAATCTACAAGCCCGGATTCGCGGCATGCTTTTAATGGCAATTTCCAATAAATGGGGCTATATTGTCTTAAGCACGGGAAATAAAAGCGAAATCGCCATGGGCTATGTTACTTTATACGGCGATATGTGCGGCGGGCTGGCAGTTTTATCTGATGTTTCCAAAACTATGATTTATAAATTAGCCAAGCATATTAACAGCAGAAAAAAAATTATTCCCCAAGACATTATTCAAAAACCGCCTTCTGCGGAGCTGAAAAAAGATCAAAAAGACCAGGATGATCTACCAAATTATAAATTGGTAGATCTGGTCTTGAAAGAATATGTTGAAGAGCATAAAAGTACAGATGAAATTATAAAACAACATAAACTAAATAAAAAACTAATTCAAAAAATGATCAAAAAGATCCATTGGGCTGAATATAAAAGAAGACAAGCGGCTCCTGGTATTATCGTGACTAAGAAAGCTTTCGGCAAAGGCAGAAACTTTCCCATTGTCCAAGGCTGGGTTTAAGATTGTTTTTAACGGAGGAATTTTTCTGTGGCTAAAAAAGGACTAAAAAAAGAACTAGGGATTTTTTCACTGGTAGCGCTGGGTGTCGGGGGCATGATTGGGTCTGGCATTTTTGTACTTCCGGCAACTATGGCGGCCTATGCAGGTCCCGGGCTGATCTTGGGAATATTTTTATCGGGTCTAATTGCTTTGGTTTTAGGCATTGCCTATGCAGAACTGGGAGCGGCGTTTCCGATTACCGGCGGTCCTTATTCTTTGCCCAGGCTGGCGCTTGGTAATTTTGCGGGTTTTTTTATGGGCTGGGGCTATTTTTTATATCTGTTTATTGGCACAGCCGGAGTGATTAATATATTTGTAGTTTATCTAGGATTTTATTTTCCCGCTTTAGTAGCGGGCAGTTCTCTTAGCACTTTAGGAGTTTTACTATCGGTGGTCTTTTTATGGATTTTGACCTTAATCAATATTTACGGAGTAAAATGGGGCGGCTATTATGCTGAAATTACCACAATCGGCAAACTGATTCCCCTTTTGATTTTTGTATTGGCAGGGCTGGCTTTTTTTCAAGGCAAAAATTTTATCCCTTTTCTGCCGTATGGACTAACTGGAATACCGATTGCCATTTCTTTATTTTTCTGGTCTTATACGGGATTTGAGGCCATTGTCGTACCATCGGAAGAGGTCAAAAACCCATCGAAGACAATTCCCTGGAGCATGATTTTAACAATTTTAATTTCGATTGCCATTTACACTTTAATTGCTGCTGTTTTTGTCGGCATGATTGATTGGCAGTCTTTAAATTTTAAAGCAGCAGATTGGACAACAGTTGCTAAAATGTCATCTCCTTTTTCTGAAATTCCAGCTGCTTTAAAACTACCGATCTTAGCAGCTACCATGGTTATTGGAGCAATTATTGCAACAGGAGGAGCTAGCGGCAGCTGGGTTTTAATCCAAGGACGCATGCCTTTTGCTATGGCCAGAGACAAACTTTTTTGGAATAAAATGGGAAATGTGCATAAAAAATTCGGCACTCCTACTGCTTCTTTAGTTTTATCTTCGCTTTTAAGCACTGTGATTTTACTGACCATCACCAATTTTCCGGCAATTGCTTTAATGGCCGTGGTGACTGTCATACCTCCTTATGCAGCGGCTATGATTGCGCTTTTAGTTTTAAGAAAAAGCAAGAAAAATACCAAGCGTCCATTCCGTCTGCCTTATGCTAGGCTTATTGCTTTACTTGGTTTTATTTTGGCGACTTATTTAATGTACTGGGCCGCCTGGCCATGGACCATGGTTGGCATTCTTTTAATGCTAACCGGCTATCCAGCTTTTCTTTTAGTTAAAAAACATAAATTTGAAATTAGACGCAATTTATGGATTTTGATTTATCTAATAGGTGTTTTAGCTATGTCCATGGTGGGAGACAAACGTTTTATATCCAGCAATTTTACCGATTTTGAGCCTTTAAATATTATTCCTATGCCTTGGGACTTATTGGTTTTAGCAATTTTTGCTATTTTTATTTTTGAATGGGCGTATTTGGTCAACAAAAACTATCCGGCAACAGCATTTCAACAAGCCAAGATTCCGGATTAATATACAAAAGGCCTTTTTAAAACAGACAGCAATTTTCTATATAGCAAATTTATTGCCAAAATGAAAAATCCATTGTCTTCTGTCCAAAAAAGTTATATAGAAAAGAAAAGCCTCGGCCCCTTTTTACAGAGGGGCCGAAATAGAATCTGTTAGATTAATTTTAAATCGTATTGATTACATTAATTTTAATTAAAAATTATTTAATTAAAAATTATTAGACAAGAGGCCACAGATGGATGGAATTATCAAAGCCGAATGGGACACTTTAAAAAAAGTGGTCGTTCACAAACCGGGCATGGAAATGTTTTTCGGACTTTTAGAACCTTATGGTTCTTTATATGAAAGGGCCTTTTCCAGACAGGGAGCAAGGGAAGAGCATGATAATTTAGCCCATATTTTGCACAATATCCTTGGAGTGCAGGTTTGTCGGCTCAAGGATCTGATTCTGGATGCTGCTGCCAAACGTCCGCGCATTCGGGACAAGCTGATTAAAATGGCCAGAGAAACACTGGATCATGAAGGCGACAGTGAAACTGTTAAAAGAGCCAAAGAAGAGTTTGAGAATAACATCCCCTATCTAGACACCCAGCATTTTTTTTATATCATGCTGGTTAATCCTAAGATCTTATTTAAAACTCAGAAAGGAACGCGCAATATTGAGCAAAATGTGGATCTGCGCCAACCGCTAGCCAATCTTTATTTTATGAGAGACCAGCAATTTATTACTGACAAAGGCGCTGTGATCTGCCGGATGGCCAAGCCCTCGCGCAGAAGAGAAACACAAATTACCAAATTTTTAATTGAAGATGTGCTGGAAATGCCGATTGCCAAAGAGATTCAAGCACCAGGTACAATCGAAGGCGGAGAATTTCTACCGATGGGAAAGTTTGCTTTGGTCGGTATTGGAGACAGAACCAATCAGGAAGCTATTAATCAGTTATTGGAAGTGCATTTTCAATTTGAAGAGCTTGGCGTAGTGCATCAGCCCATGCATCCACTGATCCCTTCGGACCAGCCTGATCCTATGGTAAACATGCATTTAGACACTTATTTTAACGTAGCCAGCAGAAATGTTGTGGTTGGCTGTGAGATGCTTTTAAAAAATGCCAAAGTTGATATTTATCATAACGAAGGCGGCGGTAAATTTGTCAAAGACAAGAAAGAGATTTTTTTAGATAAATACATCAAGTCCAAAGGCTTTGAAATTGCCAACATAACAACGTTAGAGCAGCTCTCTTATGCATCCAATTTTTTGACAATCAGCGACGGTAAAATTTTAGCAGTAGAAATTGAAAGGAGCGTCAGAGATGTTTTAAAAAATTTAAAAACCAAAGCGCAAAAAAACCATAAACGCTATGGCAAGCTATATGCCCAGGCAAAAGCCGATTTTGAAAAGCTGAAAAATGAAGGCGGTTTTTTCCCTCACAAACGGGAGCTTTATTCCAAAGGGGTGGAAGCCTATCCGATTATCCTGAAAAACTTAACCGGCGGTTTTGGAGCTGCACACTGCATGACCTGCTCAATTACCAGAGGCTAAACACAAAAAATTAATCTGGACAATTTTATAAGGGAAACAAAATATGGGCCAAAAAATTTTAGTAGCACTTGGTGGCAATGCGATCTTAAAAGCCGGAGAAAAGGGAACGGCCGGCGAGCAGTTAATGAAAGTGCATGAGACCTGCACGTATTTTCTGGAGCTGGTAAAAGCCGGCCACAGGCTTGCTATCACCCACGGAAACGGCCCGCAGGTAGGGGCTATCTTACTGCAAAATGAAATTGCCAAAGAACAACTCCCTTCCATGCCTTTAGACATCTGTGGCGCCCAAAGCCAGGGATTTATTGGATATATGCTTTCCTGCCAGCTTTACAGCAGGCTGAAAATGGGCAATATTCATAAAGAAGTTGTCTGTTTAATTACTCAGACCTTAGTTGACAAGTATGATGAGGCCTTTAAACTCCCTTCCAAACCGATTGGCCCTTATTATACAGAACAGGAAAAAGACGAGCTGATGGAAACTAGAAAATGGAAAATGATCCTGCAATCAGGCAAGGGCTGGAGAAGGGTTGTTCCTTCCCCGGATCCTGTAGACATTATTGAAGCGGAGGCTATTAAAGACCTGTTTAAAAAAGACAAAATTGTCATTGCCTGCGGAGGAGGAGGCATTCCGGTTATCAAAGCAGACGACGGCTCTTTACAAGGTGTAGAAGCGGTAATTGACAAAGACCATACAGCAGCTGTACTAGCAGAAAAAATCCAAGCGGACGTACTTTTAATCTTAACCGATGTGGAAAATGCTGCACTTAATTTCGGCAAGCCGGACCAGAAAAATCTGGAAAAGCTAACAATAGAAGAGGGTGAAAAATATTTAAAAAAAGGAGAATTCGGCAAAGGCAGCATGGGTCCTAAAATTGAAGCTGCCATAAAGTTTGTCAAAACCGGAGGAAAAGCTATCATTACTTCTTTAGAAAAAGCTAAATATGCATTAGAAGGAAAATGCGGCACAACTATTATTACGAATTGAACCTCCCTCGCCTAAAGGCAAAGAATTCCCGGTTCTGAGCTTTGAGCAACTTCGGCAGCTCCCTAGGCTTTAGACCGACACACTGACGGCCAATTTTTTTTAATTTTTTAAACATACTTGGTTATCGTATGTTATTTAACTTTTACTATAATATTTTATCTTTGAAAGATTTTTCAAAGAACCTTATACACTTTCTAAACAGCAGAAATGGCTTGAAGTCAATATTCGCAAAAAAACAAAGTTTAACTTTAAAACATTTCAATTTTTTAAGAAAAAAATATTTTGCGCCTTATATCCTGCCCCTGAAAAGAGCAAGTTTTACAGGGCGTATAAAACAAGCACATTTATCAGGAGGGAAAAATGCCCGTTAATTTAAAAGGACGCCATTTTCTAAATCTACAGGATTTTACATCGGAAGAGATCCGTTATTTATTAGATCTATCACATGAGCTGAAAGCTAAAAAAAGAGCCGGCATCAAAGGCAATTCTTTGCTAGGCAAAAACATTGTACTTATTTTTGAAAAAACATCTACCCGTACCAGATGTGCTTTTGAAGTTGCCGCTTTTGACGAAGGCGGGCTGGTCACTTACCTAACCGGCAGCCAGATGGGCAAAAAAGAATCGGTTGAAGATACCGCCAAAGTCTTAGGCAGATATTATGACGGAATTGAATTTCGGGGATTTAAACAAAAAACTGTCGATACCATGGCAAAACATGCTGGAGTGCCTATCTTTAACGGACTGACAGATGAATTCCATCCTACCCAAATTCTGGCGGACTTTATGACTATGGAAGAGCATATAAAAAAACACCTAAAAAAAATAAAATTCGTCTTTGTGGGCGATGCTCGCAATAACATGGGCAACACTTTAATGATTGGAGCGGCGAAAATGGGCATGCACTTTGTAGCACTAGCTCCAAAATCCCTTTTCCCGGATAAAAAGTTAGTTTCTAAAATACAAAAACTATCCAAACAGACCGGGGCTAAAATCGAACTAACAGACAATATAACTAAAGCTGTCAAAGGAGCGGATGCACTTTATACTGATGTTTGGGTATCTATGGGAGAAGAGAAAAAATTCTCTGAAAGGATCAAGCTTTTAAAGAAGTATCAAATCAACATGCAAATGCTGAAAAAAACTAAAAATCCACATGTTATTTTTCTACATTGTCTACCTGCTTTTCACGATCTCAATACCGAAATCGGCAAAAAAATCCATAAGCAATATGGGCTCAAAGAAATGGAAGTTACCGATGAGGTATTTAGAAGCAAGCATTCGGTAGTTTTTGATCAGGCTGAGAATAGATTACATACTATCAAAGCTGTGATGGTTTCAACAATAGGCGATGTTTAATTGTTTCTGATATTATCAGTCTTACATATTCCAATGTTTTGCAATAACACTGTTGGAAAAAGGGACTGGTTTTTTTCTTCAATAAAGCGGATTTTTTAACAGCGTATGCTTTTTTAAATTAGGACAAAACTGAGCTTATTTCTTATATTGGAGTGCAGCTGAACTTAATTTCATAATTTCCATGATCAATAATAAGATCTATTTCCATACCTTATTTAACTATTGAGATTCTCCTCATGGTTAAAGTCAGGGATATTACGCTATCATTGATAAAGGATAAATAATTATCAGAATTAATACATTTAAAAGAAACTTTAGGACAAGTCTTGCTAAACAGTTTTAGCACTTTTTTGATTTTTGCGTTCCATTTAAATTTATAACCGAAAAATTTAGACAAAAAAAAACTGGCGGCGACCTACTCTTCCATACTCTTGTGTATAGTACCATCGGCGATGAGATGCTTAACTGCTGAGTTCGGAATGGAATCAGGTGTTGCCATCTCTCTATTGCCACCAGTATAAAATTTTATTTCATTAGGATAAAAGGGTGTTTGAAAGTAGAAAAAAAAGTAGTAAAGCCAATCGACTGATTAGTACTGGTTAGCTGAACACATTACTGTGCTTACACACCCAGCCTATCAACCCTGTAATCTTCAGGGAGTCTAATGGGGATACCTTATCTTGAAGCAGGCTTGGCGTTTAGATGCATTCAACGCTTATCCTTTCCGAACATAGCTACCCGGCTATGCACCTGGCGGTACAACCGGCAGACCATTGGTTCGTCCGCTTCGGTCCTCTCGTACTAGAAGCGGCCCTTCTCAAGTATCCTGCGCCCACGACAGATAGGGACCAAACTGTCTCACGACGTTCTGAACCCAGCTCGCGTACCGCTTTAATTGGCGAACAGCCAAACCCTTGGGACCTTCTCCAGCCCCAGGATGCGATGAGTCGACATCGAGGTGCCAAACCGCCACGTCGATATGAACTCTTGGTGGCGATAAGCCTGTTATCCCCGGAGTACCTTTTATCCGTTGAGCGACGGCGATTCCACTCTCCACCGCCGGATCACTAAGCCCTACTTTCGTATCTGCTCGACTTGTTGGTCTCGCAGTTAATCTGCCTTCTGCCTTTACGCTTAACTCATGATTACCAACCATGATAAGGCAAACTTGGGACTCCTCCGTTACTCTTTAGGAGGATACCGCCCCAGTAAAACTGCCCATTTGACAATGTCCGTATTCAGGATAACTGAATTACGTTAGATTCTCGACTTGCCACGACCGGTATTTCAAGGATGGCTCCAGACGCCCTGACGAGCATCTTTCACAGCCTCCCGGCTATCCTACACATGACAAATTAAGAGCCAATATCAAAGTACAGTAAAGGTTCACGGGGTCTTTCCGTCTTGTCGCGGGTAAACAGCATCTTCACTGCTACTACAATTTCACCGAGTCTCTCGTTGAGACAGCGCCCAGATCGTTACGCCATTCGTGCAGGTCGGAACTTACCCGACAAGGAATTTCG
>CAYXMS010000032.1:0-15217 GCA_964466185.1 uncultured bacterium | reverse complement strand
TAAGTAGCATGAAGCAAACAACCTAACCTGTCCAGTTTTTGGGGTCCACTACAATTCAGCTTATTTTACATGTCTATTTAAGCGGGGTAGATTTTAAAGACGGCTGTTACATAGAATCTTTTTTCAAGTTAGCGTTGGGAATAATGCGTGGCTATCAGGTTCGAAAAATGCAAACAATGCTTCAGCAAAGAAATGCTTTTTTAAAAGATCCAGCTTTTAAAAACCTCTTCCTCAGAATCGGAAAAAGACAGCAAGCATATCAGCTTTTAAGACAGCAATTTATGGGAAATTTATTAGAAATAACGCAAGGAAATCGACAGCAAACAGCTGCTTATAAAGGCTCTTTGTTTTCTGCAGCTGAATCTAGTAAGATAATTGACAGCGATAAGAATTTTATCGGGGCTAAATTAAGTCCTGTGATGGGATATCAATTGGCAGATAATTTGGTGGAAGGAGTCCGAAATCAAGATGTGCAAATCGAAGGTTTAGATGATGTCGTATATTCCGCTGGTGCTCGCTTTCATGGCTATGGCAAAAGTTTAGTTAAAGGCATGAATATTGTGTTTAAAAATGTAGAAGAAGATGGACAAGCGTTTGTTAAACTTGAATTTGGGATTAGTCCGGTGCATAGGGCTAGATTGGAAAAGACTATAGAGCAAATTAAAAACATTTCCGCTACTGATATGAAAGAATTTTTAAGTTTAACTGATTCTCAAGCTCAAGATATTGATATTAGAACAGATGATCCGATTGAAATGTTAAAACAGCAATATTATAAATATTTCTCTCAATTCAATCTTAGGGAAGAAGAGATTCTTAAAACAGTCGATGTGCATATAGATAAGATCTTTAGTAATAAAACTTGGTTTCATTCTTTTCTTTTGGATATACAGTTGATGCATTATATCAGTATTGAAAATTTAGGATTAATTACTATTGGATCTAATCCTAATCATTTGGGTTCTTATAATCAAGTAGTTGTAAAAGTAGAAAAAGATAAAAATCTTTTCGATATTTTTGAAGTACTTTCTTTATTAGGATTGGAAGATGCTCTTTTAGATTCCGCAGAGCAAGATGTTCAGCGTTTAAAAATAAGCTATTTATACCACACTTTTTTTTCAAAAGAATCGTACAAGTTGGAACGTGAAGATATTTTTGTAGATTTGCCTGTCGATCAGCTTAAAGCTGAAATGATTAAAAGAGCTCCGGAAGCAGAGCTTTTTTTTCAGCGTTATCTTGATAAAATGCAGCTTAAAGATTTACTGCCAGGTATGAGCCGCTATGCTATTGCAGGTTTGGAAAAAGAAGCTTATCGAGCAGGTGCTAGATTTTTAGCTGTTAATGTGATCACTAAAACTGATGACAATGATGGCACAGAAATTATTCGTAGAACAGCCTCTATTCTAAAAACAGGACTTTTTTCAGTTAAGTTAAAAGACAATATGGGAATGTTATTTAAAGGTTTGACCGGTGATCATCATTTGGCTGATGCTGTAGGTAGTTTGGATGGCGTATTTACTCAACTCATTACTGAGAATGTATGTAAAGAGCAAATGAATGTGAGCGAATTAGAGTATAGTTGGTTTGACGGTAGAATAATTTTTATTATTGATTTGAAAGCATTAGAAATGGGTACTTATCAATATCATACAGGTAATTTTGGGGATAAAAGAAATTATGATCCTGATAGTGATTTTTTCGATGAGTATTGCAGTGGAGGCAGTGAAAATTATCCTTTTAGAGAAAATGTTTTAGAGTTTATCCAAAAAGAAAATCAAAAGTTTTCAGAAGAAAATGAAGTTATTAGTGGTGGCAGAATTTTGCCCCAGTGGATTAAAGGAGTTATAGTTCGTAGCGAAAAATTAAAACAGGATTTGATAGCTTTTTTAATTAATCAGAAAATTATTATTAATGGTCAGATTTTAAGACAGAATATCAATCATTTCATTCATGTTACAGACCATTTTTCAGAAGATTTAGTGCCGGCTGTTCAAATATAAGATATATTTTTAGAGAGCTTTTAATATTGATGAAAAATTTGAACAAAAAACCGTAGCTTTTTAAGATCATTCGTAGATTGTGACCTATCCCTATCAATAAACCATTATTCTGCTTCTAAAACAAAATAGGCCGGGAAAGCAAAATTGTTGTTCGGCCTAGGTGACACCCGCACTTTTATTTTATGGTTCACATAAGGTTCTAGGTTTACTGTTGTAGAATACAAGTAAGCTGCCGGTAGACCTTCTGCTTTGATTAAATAATCGCCTGGTTTGTTTTGAATGTCGTCGGCAAAAGGTTCAAGAAAACCCTCAATTTCTAAACAAGAAGCTAGCTGTTCCTTGTAAAAATCCTCAGAGTCATACTCGGGATGAAAAGTGCTCCAGGAAGTAAAAATGTCTGCTTCTGTTTTAAGCCAACGTCTCATTTTTTGGGACATGTCCACTTTTTGCAAATCTTTGAGCTGTTGGTTTAATCGGTCATTCGGTTTCTTGGCAGCGGCTATTTTGTCTTGATCGGTTTGAACTGTTTGGGCTTGAGAATTTGCAGGCTCGATTAAAGCAGGACTGGGGTTGATATTGGAATTTGAAAAATCTACAGAGGCTGTTTTTTTATCTTCGCTAACATTCATTGGACTAGATAAGTTTTGCGGCTCTTTTTTGGGATTTTCGGAAAAAGCTTGAATATTTGCTTTTGTAGAAGGCGATAAAGCTTTTTTGATACTTGTATTGCTGGCTACAAGAGTAGACTTAGAAGCTGCTTTTTGTTTTTTTACAGACGCTAAATAATAATCGGGACGGCCTATGTTATATACATAGTCTTTAGCAATGTAAAAATTCATATTTTCAGGAGGAGATATTGCTATCCATTTATTGTTGCTAGCTAAGATTTCCCCTCGGATTTTTTGTTTGTGTTCCAATCTTCCGATAACCGGTGCGTCTAAAGAAGGAAAAAGTCTGACATTTACTCGATGAGCTTCTACAGTATTGTCAATAATGTAACTGCGGAAAACATAAAATTTAGTATTAATCGGCGGTCTGACAGCATAAAAATCTCTTTTTTCGCCTACAACTAAAAAGAGACTGCCTTTATTAAGCTGGGTAATGATCCTGCTGTCTAAATCAGCATCTGTTCTAAGTCTGACTTTGCTGCCGGTGACTTTTCCCGTAAAATTTGAGAAATTGGTATTTTTAACTTCGGCATTAGCAAAAGATAAAATAAAACAAGCTATTAGCAAAAAAATCCTGCACATGCGCTTTGGCTCCTTTTAGTTTTCTATATAAAATAGTAGAGACAAAATATTTTTAAACCAACTATTTTTTATATAATTGAAAAAAAAATAGCCTGTTTTGGTATTAAGAACAAAATTTTTGGTTATTATGTTTCAGGCCGGTTTGTCCAATACAAGAGGTAAACAGATCAGCTTTTTAAGACAGCCTGAATGTGCTCGCATTTGTTAGATCCGCAAGTACAGCCGATAGGGTCGCCTAAAAAAACAGTATACGTTTCATCTTTGTTGAAAGGATCGGTTACGCTATATTGCTTTTCAGCTGTCTGTTTGATGTCCCAGCTGCGAAATTTTAAGTCTTCTGCGGTAACTTCCAGATCTTTTTCATCCAGTTCGCTTTCTCTTTTAGCTTCTCCCCGGATAGCTCTAGCCAACTGGCAATACATGCAATTACAGTGCGGTTCTGGTTTGGGCAGATTATTGACATTGTCTAAACTAATCACTTTGGAAATTGTTTTGATTTTTTCTAGTACATCTTCCGGTAAGTCAGGTAAATTGGCTTGCTGTGGATTGTGCTGCATAGCTTGTGGAAAAGCATCAAGTCCGATGGGTACTCCGCCCGCTCCCGCCGGCAGACCAAAGCTTAAATCGATTTTTCCGCGTTTGTTTTTGTTTTCCAAAGCTTTGGCATGGGCATCAAAAATAGCATTTAGAGTTTTCGGTTCAATATTGGGAATAATGACACGGCTTTCATTTTGTAGAACAATAACTAAATTAGATCCGTCTAGGGTTAAAAGTTTAATATTTTCCCAAGAAGTAGATATATAGGGAGGGATATTTAAAACTTTGGAAGTGATTTTCATATTGCCCCCTTAATATTGAATTTAAGTTTTAGCAGTTTTAAAAAATTGTTATTACGCTATTTTTACATTCATTATAATTTAAGTCTTTTACGATTGTCAAGATTTTTAGCAGTCTTAAGGCTTAACTGCTATATTTTTATTTTAATATATTCAATTTTAATATCTTATATTTTCATTATATTTATTTTTAAAAAAAATATTGTTTAAAGTTTTTTTTTGGTTTAAGGTGCAAAATAAATGGAAATTCAAGGAGGATTTATTAGTTGTTAATTTTTTTTCCTGGATTAAAACATAATTTTTAAATAATTTTACAAGGATAAAACATGGTACGTAAATGCTTTGTTATCGATACCAATGTTCTTTTATATGATCCTTCAGCTATCAGTAAATTTAAAGACAATGATGTCATCATTCCTTTAGTCGTTTTAGAAGAATTAGATTTTTATAAAAAAAATTCAGACGAGCGCGGCAGAAACGCCCGTGCTGTTTTGCGTTATATTGATGCTTTAAAATCATCATATAAAGGCGACTATCAAGAAGGTATCAAACTGGATGAAGGGACAGTAGTTAAAATTTATCTCAAAGATCAAAAAGAAAAAGTCAGTAACTTTCCTTTGCTTTTGGATCGCAACAGTAATCGTATTTTGCTTATTTGCTATCTTTTGAAACAGAAAAAAGAAAAAGTTGTTTTTGTTTCTAAAGATTTTGTCAGCCGCGTCAAAGCAGAAGCTATGAACATAGATGCAGAGGATTATGAGAATTTAAAAAATTCTTACGATCAGCTGCGTCGAGGCTTGCGAAAAATCCAACTTTCTAAAGAAGAGATCGATGATTTTTATAAAAAAGGCGTTTTGCATCCCCCGGCCTCTGATTTTTTGCCTAATGAATATTGTCTGCTTTCTTCCGGCCAGAAAACTTCTGCCGTTTGTAAATATAACGCTAAAAAACATAGTCTGGAATCCGTTAAGGGCCTGGATAAAGGCGTCTGGGGAGTTCAGCCCTTGAACGTCGAACAAAAGTGCGTAATCGATATGCTTTTAAGAGACGATCTGCCTTTTGTAATCCTGTTAGGCCCTGCCGGCACTGGTAAAACTCTTTGGGCCGTTACCTGTGGTCTGAAAAAGGTCTTTGATGATAATGCCTATAGCAAGATTTTAATTTCTCGCCCAATTATACCTTTGGGCAAGGATATCGGCTATTTGCCCGGAACTAAAGAAGAAAAGCTTTACCATTGGATGCAGCCGATCTATGATAACTTGGAATTTGTCTGTGGAGCTTCTTCCGGCAAAGAAAATAAAGATCAAGACTCTTCTGCACTGGATTTTATTTTGCAAAGCAAAAAAATTGAAATGGAAGCGGTTACTTATATCCGCGGTAGAACGTTGCCAAAAGTATACATGATCATAGATGAGGCTCAAAACTTAACTCCTCATGAGGCTAAAACCATTATCTCCCGAGCCGGCAAAGGTTCAAAAGTCGTCTTTACCGGAGACCCCACTCAAATTGACAATCCGTATCTGGATAAAGACTCTAATGGTCTGACTTATGCGCTTTCGAGATTTTATAACCATAGATTGTTAGGTCATATGTTCTTAGATAAGACAGAAAGATCTGAACTGGCGGCTATCGCTGCAGAGATTATGTGATTTGTATCTTCCTCTTGTGAAAAATAGGTTTTTTCGTAACTCTGGAGAATAAGATAATTGTTCAGATGCATACGGTAGGCCATGATTGACAAAAAAGAAAAAGTTCAAAAGCTCATGCAAGAGCTGAATATTACAGAAAATGAGCTGCTAGAAAAATTTGTCTTAGGCTCCGGCAAAGGCGGACAAAAAGTTAACAAGACCTCTACTTGCGTTTATTTAAAATATATTCCTACCGGCTTGGAAGTTAAATGCCAAAAGACCAGGTCTCGCGAATATAATCGCTATCTGGCCAGAGTTAAACTTTTTTATGAGATAAAAAAACAAAGAATAGAAAAAAACAAACAGAAAAAACAGCTTTTAGAAAAAAAGAAAAGACAGACAAGAAGAGGTTCCCGTAAAGGAAAAGAAAAAATGCTGAAAAATAAAAAAATAAGATCTGAAAAAAAAGCCCTGCGCCAAAAATTGAAAATCGAAAATTAAAAAGAAGTAGCTATGAGCATTGCCAAAAAATTAAATCCCAAGCTTTGGGAAAATGTCAAAAAACAGGTAATAGCTTCTGATAAAGGCGGAAAAAAAAGGGCCATGGTCTGACCGTAAAGCCCAAATTGCCGTCAAACTATATAAACAAAAGGGCGGGAAATTCTTCGGTAGAAAAAAGCTTCTAATTCTTTAAGAAAATGGACCAGACAAGACTGGCAATATGTAGGAAAACCTAAAAAAAGCAGATATTTACGCTAAAGCTGCTATTTCTGCACTTTCCCCAGAAGAAAAATCAGCGACTAGCAGAGCTAAAGTTAAAGGCATTGACATACTCCAATTAAAACTTTTTAAGAAAGAAATATTTTGATACAATTTATTCAACCATTAAAATGGGTGGTTTTCTTGTGTCCTTTAGCGTGAAATAGTTTGATAATACATCAATAGCTAAAAGTCAGTCATTAAAGGAAAAAAATATGAATAGTGCTTACTGGTTTGTCGGATTAGGAGGCGCCTCGGGCGCTATACTTAGAGTATTCTTATTCAGATTTTTACCTTCTTTTTTTCTTAATCTGCCCATGAAAATTTTGCTGGTTAATATTCTAGGCTGTTTTTTTCTCGGAATTTTGACCGAGGTTATGTTTCTTTATTGGAATGCTTCTTTAAATATGAAACATTTTTGGGTGCAGGGCTTTTTGGGGGGCTTTACGACTTTTTCCGCTTTTGCTTTGGAATTCGGCCTTCTATATGAGAAAGGAGAGATCTGGACAGCTTTTGTTTACGCTCTTTTGAGCGTGGTTTTATGCGTTATTTGCTTTTTTGTAGGTCTAAAGCTAATCAGATTATTTGCTGTATAAAATCTTTCCTTATTCCTTAAAGACACAAGAAAGTCAGCCATTTTAATGGTTAGATGAATTGTGCCAAAATTTTTATAAAAATATTAGCAAACAGCAAAAAAACAAATATCTGCATCAAAAAATAGACATCAGCGGAATTGTCAAAAGATTAATCATTTTAAAAATACAAAACCCGTCCATTAGGTTATGTTTCGGTTTTAAAAATGATTTGAAAAGAAAAGAATAATCTAATTAACTTTTTTTTAAAAAAGATATTGGAAAAAAGGATGTATGTTTAGATTATTTAGTTTTTGTTTTTGTGTTTTTAATTTCTTATCTGCTGCTTCTCAAGATGTTTTGCTGATCGGTATTGCAGGAGGAACCGGTTCCGGAAAAACAACTCTGGCCAACACTATAACACAGGCCTTTCCCAGAGAAGTCCTTTTAATTTCCCAGGATAATTACTACAAATCTTTAGATAATCTTTCTTTTGAAGACCGGTCTAAAAAAAAATTCGACCATCCCGAGGCCATAGATTTTGATCTTTTGTACAAACAGCTGGCAGACCTAAAAAATTTGAAAACAGTGCGTATGCCCTCTTATGATTTCAGCCTTCATGCCAGAAAAGAAAAGGTAACTAGTATAAACCCTAAAAGAATTATCCTTTTGGAAGGTATTTTAATTCTTGTAGAAAAACGCATCAGAGACCTTTTAGATATCAAACTTTATGTAGATACAGATGATGATATCAGAATATTAAGAAGAATAGAAAGAGACATGAAAGAAAGAGATAGGACGTTCAATAGTATAAAACAACAGTATTTAACTACTGTTGCCCCAATGCACAAAATATTTGTAGAACCTACTAAAAAATTTGCAGACTTTATTATACCCGGAAATATTAATAATCAGATAGCAGTGAATTTTCTTATAGAAAATTTAAAAGCATACGTGGTTAAAAACAATTAAGGCTTGCCTTAATTGGGGGCATTACACTTCAATCTGATTTAGCTAATTAGGTGGTCAACTACCTTCGCTTAAATGCAAAGGATTCATGGTTCTTAGCTCTGAGTAATCTCGGCAGATCCTCAGGTTTTAGACCGATGCACCGACGGTTAGATTTTTTGATTTTTTTAACATACTTGGTTATCGTATGTTATTTAACTTTTAATATGGTGTTTTATCTTTGAAAAATTTTTTAAAGAACCTTATACACTTTTTAAGAGAACTATTTAATGTTTTTCGGTAAAAAAAAAAGAGAAATTTAAATGATATTATTTGAAAATGTCAGCAAGTCTTATGGAGAAAAAGAGCTTTTTCATGATTTGAATTTTTGTGTACATTCTAATGAAAAATGCGGTTTTGTGGGACGCAACGGTTCGGGAAAAACTACCTTATTTCGTTTGGTTACACAAAATGAATCGGCAGATTCCGGAAAGATTTCTATTCCTTCTAATTATACTTTTGGTTACCTCGATCAGCACATCCATTTTTCTCAATCATCTGTTTTAAATGAAGTGATGCAGGTGCTTCAATGCGAAGAATGGGAAAAAGAATATCAAACTAGAGCTTTATTATCAGGTTTGGGGTTTTCGAATGAGGCTATGAATAAAAATCCTCATGAATTATCCGGAGGATACCAGATAAGAGTACAGTTGGCAAAAGTTTTACTGTCTGATCCTTCTTGCTTGTTGTTGGATGAGCCGACGAATTATTTGGATATTGTTTCTGTTAAGTGGTTGAAAAAATTTTTAAAATCTTGGAAAGGATCTTATATTATCATTTCTCATGAGCGAGATTTTTTAGATAGCATTAGTTCTCATACGCTAGGGCTGCATCGAGGAAAAATATATAAGGTTGCCGGACCAACTAGAAATTTTTTTGAGCTGATTGTAAAAAAAGAAGAGGCTCATCAAGCTCAAGTTGCTAATCTTGAAAAAAAACGGGAGCGTTTACAGCAGTTTATTAAAAGATTTGGGGCAAAAGCCTCCAAGGCGTCTCAAGCACGATCTAAGAAAAAGGCTCTAGAGAAGATTCCTGCTTTAGAACAGCTAATGGCAATGCATTGTTTGCAGTTTAGATTTAATGAAAAGCCGATTTCTTCAAAAAAAATATTAGCAGCAGAATCGGTCTGCTTTCGTTATGATAATATGTCAGAAGAGGATTTGATTCATGATTTTTCGTTATCTTTGGAAAGGGAAGAGAAGATTGCTGTTATTGGGAAAAATGGATATGGTAAATCGACAATTTTAAAGCTTTTAGCTAAAGAGCTTTTGCCTATTTCCGGTTATGTTGAACTTTCAGAAAAAGTATCTGTTGGTTATTTCGGACAAACAAATATTAATAGACTAAATCCATCTCATCGGGTAATGGATGAAATTTCTTCAGCCAATCCATTATTAAATATAGCAGAGGTGCGCCGGATTTGCGGGATTATGATGTTTGCAAAAGATGATGCTAAAAAAAAGATATCGGTTTTATCAGGAGGTGAGAAAAGTCGTGTGCTTTTAGGGAAAATCTTGGCATCTCCATGTAATTTTTTGGTATTAGATGAGCCGACTAATCATTTGGATATGGAGTCAAGTGAAGCGCTTTTGGATGCTTTAGAAGAATTTACAGGATCTTTTGTTATAGTAACTCATAGTGAAATGATTTTAAATAGGCTGAAATGGAATAGGCTTATTGTTTGTCATGAACATGATCAACAAGTGTTTTATGGGGATTATAAGGATTTTTTGCAAAAAATCGGATGGTCGGATGATTTTGTGCTTAAGAAAAAAAAAATAGATAAAAAATGTATAAATAAAGAAGCGAAAAACAAGAAAAAGCAGGATCAGGAAAGAAAGGAGATTTCTAAAAAAATTAAACAAATTGAAAATCAAATTACTCATTTGGAAAAGGTTTTAGAAAAAGAAGAGAATGCTCTGATAGAAGCGTCGAATCGGGCCGATAAAGATAAAATTTTAAAATATTCGAAACAAACTTTGAAATATCGAAAAGAGATCGATGAACTATTTGAAATATTGGATCAGTTCTATAAAAATTATGAATTTAATAAAGAATAAATTTCTCATTTCTATTTAATCTGTAAGTAACAAGATTTAGTCTGACATTAATTTAAAAAAGTAAAGTTTTTAGATCTTTTGAAAAGTTGAGCAACAACCTGTTGTCCTATTTAAACAACAACTTGTTGGCGAATTAATGAAGCGGTTCGTTTGTGATACTAGAAATTCTTTTTAAGATAGCTGTTAATAAGACGAGGCAATTGTTCTAATAAATAAAAGGGGAGCGATAGTAGTTTATATTCGATATTTGAAGCATCGTTAAGTTTAATCTGGGTCAGTGAGGGGATGTCCGAATTAATACGGATTGCAATGTGCTTCTTTTTTTCTTTCATGTATTGATGAAGTGATTTAAGAGTGCCTGTAGTACCAGCTTTTACCTCCAGAGGAATTATCTGGTTTTCATGTTGAATAATATAATCAACTTCGGCTTGAGATCCAATTTTTTCTCTTGCCCAATAGTAAAGAGAGGGATCGATATAAAAAGGAGGTATGGTTCGCAATAGTTGGCCGGTAAGTTGCTCTGCCATGTTGCCATTGTTGATCATGGAAATTTCAGATACTGATTCAAGTTGATGTAAAGATAGACCCAACGATGCATTACATAATCCGCAATCCAATAGAATTATTTTTAAAAATTTTTCATTGGTTTCTGCTCCTAAAGGCAGACCATTAGCGGATGTTTTTATGATTTTATGGCATATTCGAGCTTTTGAGAGTAAATCAAGGGCCTGTTTTAGCGGCGCGCTTTTTGCTTCAGAATTGACATCGCTATAAGTAAATTTTTGCCCTAATTGTCTAGGAACTGAATTCATTATGTTTTCTAAGTGTTCGGTAGAGAGCCGCCCATTATATTTTGTAAAATCATCGCGATATGTAGTTAATAAATCGATATGTAATTGATTGATGGCATTGGGAGATCTGCTTGTTGCCCAACTAGAAACAGCAGTAGGCATTCCGCCTACGATAATATATTCTTTTATTAATTTCATTAACTGGGAATGGATTGTATTTGGAATATCTATGTTCCAATTGTAGTTTTTTAAATATAAACACAGTTTATGTTGTCCAACTGCATCAAGGAATTCTTCAAAAGATAGGGGTTCTAGATATAAATAGCTTATACGTCCAACGGGCATGCTGAACTTGTGTTTAGCAAGAGTAAAGTCTAATAAAGAACCTGCTGCTATTACTGGTAATTCGGGAAGGTCTTCTGCAAACCAGCGGAGTTTCTCGAAAAGATGTGGAGCTGACTGGATTTCATCTAAAAATAAAATTGATTTTGATAAGTCGGTTTTAATGTTCATTGCTACTGAAATATTGGAAAGGATTTCTTTGGGATCGTTTGATTTAAAAAGAGATTCCAAATCAGGTCTTTTTTCAAAATTTAGTTCAATCAACTCTTTTTGTGAAGAAGAGGCAAGGTTTCGAATTAGCCAGGTTTTTCCTACTTGGCGGGCGCCACGGATAATTAAGGGCTTTCTACTTGTGGAGTTGATCCAGTTAACAAGAAATGATGTTTGATTTCGTTTCATAGATTTTTCCTTTTTTATCTTAATTTTAGTATAAAAAATAATTTAAGTCTACAAAATAAGGGGTATTTTTGTGGATTAGGTCGGCAAAATAAGGGGTGATTTTATGGGGTAGATTGGTAAAAATTGGCACTAAATACAGTAACTAAAGTGGGCTTAATGCCTTATAATTAAGGGCTTCTCTCATATGGCTTTGCTTGAATAGCATTTTCCCTCTCAAGCTTCATGAGCGCGTTTAAGATCCCTTCTAGAAGGGATCTTATTCCATCTGAGTGGTTGTCATTTAATGCTTCAAATAATTTAAACATTAGCCCATTATGTTTTCTTTGGTCTGAGGTCATAAATAATTCTCCTTTTTTTTTGTTGATAATCCTGAATTTACAGACAAAATGTTACACTACCAAAAAAAGAATTTACTGAGATAGGTTCAGTTAAAAAATATTTAAAAATTTAGTTACAAGTTTTAAACGGAAAAATATTAAAGTTTTAATTTTAAAAGTTTAATATTAATTTTGTATTAATTATAATATTGGCAATTTAATTGTTGGTAATAATATGGGAATTTTTGAAGCCAAAATCATTACTCGTGGATTAGTGTTGGCATATCCGTCAGAATCTAGAAATATTGCGATAGGTTGCGGATTTGTTTCTGTTGTTGCTTTGTCCACTGGAGCTTACATAGCAGCGTTACCTTGTGCAGCTGTTACTTGTGCAATAGCTTACATGATTTTAAATAATCCTAAAACTTATGAAGGGATGTTAAAAGCAGAAAAAAAGGGTTTTACTTCAACGGAAAATAGAATTAATACTTATTACAATAATTTGTTATGGGAACATCCCTTAGAGTTTATATCTGATAGTGCACGAATGTATTTTAATAATGTTTGTTCGGTCATAGGCTTCTTCTGAAAAACCTTTTTCTAAAAACTCGTTATACTGATCTGCAAGTCCTAAATCTTGATCTAAAATAGCTAATGCTTTAGCTGTTTTCCCGCTTTCTAAATAAGTTTCTGCTCAATTAAAAAGATGATCGATGTTTTTGTTTAATAATTTCAGAATTTCAGGAAAATCAGCTGCGTACTGTAAAACTGTTTTTCCATTTATGTCGGATATTTTTGTAGAAGCTCCTCTTTCCAGTAAAAGCTTAACTATTTTAGCTTTTCTTTCAGAACAAGCTTCCATTAAGGCTGTACAGCCTTGATTATTTTGAGCGTTAATATTTGCTCCGTAATCTAAAAAAATTTTAGTTATCTTAAACTCTCCCAATGCTGCAGCATCCATAAGATGCGTTTCACCATTGATATCTTTTTCTTCGATGTTAACACCATATTCAAGTAACAGTCGTACTATTTGTGGCTGTTCTTTAAAAATAGCTTGATCCAAGGATGACAAAGCATCTTTTTGAGCAGTAGTTGAGGCCCCATTCTCTAATAGTATTTTAGCTATTTCAACCTTACCATGCATAGCTGCAAGCATGAGAGGGGTATATCCAAAATAACTTTTTGCTTCAATGTCAGCACCCCAATTTAATAACAACTGAGTAATTTCCGCATCTCCTCTTTTTACCGCTATAACAAGCGCAGTTTCATGATAAATCGGATCTTTTGCTTTAATTGAAATTCCTCGGTTTAATCCTTCTTTGACTATTGAAATATTGCATTTGCTAACCGCATCAAAAAAGGTTTCTTCAGAAAACAGTCGAAAGAGAGCCCACTCTCCCAGAGAGGTTATTTGACCTGTAATAGGCGAAGCTTCGGCAGCAGCTATAATGAGATGAACTGTTCTATTATGCCAGTTGCCTTCAGTTGCTGCTTTGCAGTGGGCAATGCAGTTGCCCCAAAGAAGGGCGTTTTTCAAAGTGTAATCTTGTGTATTTAAACTCATAAATAAAAACTATTAATTAATAAGGGTATTAATGGTATTACATTAATATATTTTTTTGCAGTTATATTGCATCAGATTTTAGGGAATCAGGAATCCTTCGCCTTTAGGTGAGGGAGGTTCAAATTTAGAACAGGCTTTGTGTACTGATGGCCTCGGCTCTTTTCTGTTGAATTACCTGTGCCATGCTTACATAGTCAGTTGCACTAGGGTTTTGATCTATTAGGTCTTTTAATTCTTTTTTTAAGCAATCGGCTGGGTCATTCAAAAAATCTTGCCGTTGTTGAACAGTATCTTTCTGAAAATACTCCTCGGTTAATTCTAAAATGTTTGTATACTTCTCGTGTATGTTGGCTGTTTCTGTTTGCTTGTTTTTTGTTTGATAATTTTGCCAAAAATTAGACCTTTGCAAAAGTTGTTTTTCTGAAAAACTGTTGATTGTCTTGTATGCTTCTTCCAGCATTTGCTTCGTAACTTGCGAACATGCGGGATAAAGCATATCGTTAGTGGTAATAGGTAGGTTCAGTCTGTTTTTTAGATGAATGCAAAAATAAAGTATGGTTTCTATTTCTTCGGTTAAATGAAGCTCTCTAACTTTTTGTCTGGCATATATTTTTAATTCTTCATACCTTTGTATTTTAATAGCCCACTTTCTTATGTTTTCCGGAGTCTTTTCTTCTCGATATATGTGCCAGAGAACTTCTATGTCGTTAAAAATAATGAGCGTTCTGTCGCCACATGTATGCAAGCCTTCAGAGACAGCGGCCAGCATTTGTTCTCTGAATTCGGAATTTTGACCGGCCAGTACGAGCATGTTATAAACTCTTTGAACAACGTTTGGACGGGTGCTTAGTGTTTTATAGTCTTTTGTTTGACGCAGCTTTTGTAAATAGACACAAAGGTTGGTTTTTTCAACATTTGTTAATTCGTTAAAAGCAGTCTCGTTTATTCTTGATGTCTGGTCGGTAAATTCTTTTTTCCATGAGGCCAGCTGCGTTGTTAAAGTATCAATTGAAGATGTATGGTTTAAATTGTCATTGATAGATAAATGTATGCGGGGTGCACTAGTTGTATTGCTTAGCCTTGCTTGAATTGCGTGTACGTCTTCCTGAGAAAAATTATTGTATTCTAGACCTATTACACAACGAGAAAGGTTGAAAATTGAATCGGGTAATCGGTTTAGTATGTTATGATGGAGGTGAAGCTGTTGCAGCGAGGCGGGGAAAGTGATTTCCTCTAAAGAGTTGATTTGGTTCCGTTGGAGGTAAAGCTTTTCCAGCGAGGCGGGGAAAGTGATTCCCTCTAAAGAGGTGATTTGGTTTTCCGAGAGGTTAAGATCTTGCAGCGATTCGGGGAAAGTGATTCCCTCTAAAGAGGTAATTCGATTCTTCTGGAGGTTAAGATCTTGCAGCGATTCGGGGAAGGTGACTCCCTCTAAAGAGTTGATTCGGTTGTGCCTGAGGTCAAGCTGTTTTAAACGATGAAAATGGGTAATTTCTGGGGGAATTTTTGTTAGCCCTTTTCCAAGCCTTAAATTAGATCTTGTCTGCCATAACCTAAGTACTGTGATGTTGTCTAATACTTGTGTGTTATTTTCCATCCAATTTCTAATTTGTGTGGCCTTTTCTTGGTCTGTTCCTTGATAAAGCAACATCTTTTCTGTAAATTCGGCCAATATTCCTCATATTTTTAAA
>CAYXMS010000031.1:0-16936 GCA_964466185.1 uncultured bacterium | reverse complement strand
GAGAAATTTTACCAAATTAATCAAATTTTTGCTTTAGATTTCAACAGGCCCATTCTTTAAAAAGTGTATAGGATTTTTTAAAAAATCTTTCAAAGGTAAAACAATATAATAAAAATTAAATAACATATAACAACCAAGTATGTTTAAAAAATCAAAAAAAAATTGACCGTCGATGCGTCGATCTAAAGCCTAGATTTCTACCGGGGTTGCTCGGAACTAAGAACTAAGAATCCTTCGCCTTTAGGCGAGGGAGGTTCAATTAGCTAACAGCAGAAATAATTATGCCATTACTGGGAGTTTTGCTCAAATATCAAACAATTAACAGGCTCCCGATAAGAATCAATAAATTCAAGTTCTATGAACAGATTAATTAATGGCCATTTGAGGAAACAACCAATATCATAATTTGACATTTGTCTTTTTTTTAAGGTAAAATAAATCTATTTAACTGAAATTTCTATATTTATTTGAATTTGAACAGGAATTAATTTTATGCTTTCGCAAAAAATTAGAACGGAATTTTTAGAGTATTTTAAAAAACAGGGCCATATGGCAGTGCCCTCATCCCCTGTAGTGCCTTTAGAAGATCCGACCATTTTATTTACTAATGCTGGCATGAACCAGTTTAAAGATGTTTTTTTAGGACAGAGCAAAAGAGACTATACCAGAGCGACCTCTTCTCAAAAATGTATCCGCGTAGGCGGGAAACATAACGATCTGGAAAATGTAGGCCATACTTCGCGCCATTTAACTTTTTTTGAAATGTTGGGTAATTTTTCTTTTGGCGATTATTTTAAAGAAGAAGCGATTAAATTTGCTTGGGAAGCGGCGACTCAGATCTTTGATTTTAATCCCGACAAAATCTGGGCTTCGGTTTTTCAAGAGGATGAAGAAGCTTTTCACTTATGGGAAAAGCACCTACCTCCTTCCAGAATTATTAAAATGGGAGAAAAGGACAATTTCTGGGCTATGGGAGAAACCGGCCCTTGTGGCCCTTGTTCCGAGCTGCTCTATGACAGAGGGCCTGAATATGGCAATGCGCTTTCTCCTTTACAAGATTCAACAGGCGAGCGTTATTTAGAATTTTGGAATCTGGTTTTTATGCAACATAACCGCCTGCAAGACGGCTCTCTTATTCCATTACCTAAAAAGTCTGTCGACACCGGCGCCGGACTAGAGAGAATTGTCTCTTTAAAAATGAATGTAGACAATGTTTTTTTAACTGACGTTTTATTTAGTCTGGTTCAAATGCTGGAAAAAATCAGCAATCAGAAATTTTCTGAAACATCGAAACTATCTCCTGCTTTTTATGTGATTGCCGATCACATCAGGACTTTAGCTTTTGCTATTGCAGACGGAGCTATGCCTTCCAACGTCGACCGCGGCTATATTTTAAGAAAACTGATTAGAAGAGCGGTCAAGTATGGCCGCAGACTGGGGCTTACCAATCCTTTTTTGGCCAAGCTTCTACCTAATTTAACAGCTACGATGGGAGAAGACTATCCCGAGTTAAAAACCCAGCAAAGCAAGATCGCGGAAGTGCTGACAATGGAAGAAGAAAATTTCATCCGTACTTTACAGCGTGGTGGCTGTCTTTTAAACGACATGATAGAAAACAATAAGACTGGCAAAATATCTGGAGAAAATGTTTTTAAATTAAAAGACACTTATGGTTTTCCGGTAGAAGAAATTTTACTGATGGCCAAAGATGCCCATTTAGAAGTAGATTTAGCCACTTTTAAGAAACTGGAAGAAAAAGCTAAAGAAAAATCCAGACAGGCTCAAAAATGTTCTTCCCAAGCCTTTGTGAAAAACGTATTTGCTGAATTTATCAAAAAAAATCCCCCCTGTGAATTTACCGGCTATGAGAAAACCTCAGAAAAAGCCAAGGTTATCGCTATCTTTACCGGAGAAAAATTTATTAATGCTTTAAAACCTGGGGAAAAGGGTTTTTTGATTTTAGACAAAACTCCTTTTTATGCTGAAGGGGGCGGACAAATTGGCGATAGCGGCAAAATTACAAAAGAAAACAATCTTTTTGAGGTAACTGATACAGCTTCTCCTTTTCCTGGCGTGATCTGTCATTTAGGCACGGTTAAAACTGGAATTTTTAAAACTAACGATCAGGTTGCAGCTGAAGTAAATACTGAAAAACGGCAGCTAACAGCTGCCAATCATAGTGCTACTCATTTAATTCATTTTGCTTTAAACAAAGTTCTCAAGGGCCAGATTAAGCAAGCAGGCTCTTATGTCAGCGATCAAAGGCTTAGATTTGACTTTAACTATCACAAGGCTTTATCTCTATCTGAAATTCAAGACCTGGAAGATCTGGTCAACAATCTAATCAGACAGGATTTTTATATCAAGCCCTATACTTTAAGTTATGAAAAAGCGCAAAAAGACAAAGACATCAAGCAGTTTTTTGGAGAAAAATACGGCTCTTCTGTCAGGGTCATTGAAATGGGCCCTTCGAAAGAGCTCTGCGGTGGCACGCATACTCAAAGCACCGGCCGGATTGGTCTTTTTAAAATTATTAAAGAGCATTCTATAGCAGCGGGCATTAGAAGGATCGAAGCCGCTACAGGTCCTGAAGCTGAGCTACTTATCAGAGAAAAAGAAGATTTAATTACACGTCTTGGCGCTCTTTTCAAAACTCAGGAAGGAAAACTGGAATCCTCGATTACTAATTTAATAGAAGAGAACAAAAAGCTTAAAGAAGAGAAAAAAGCTTTCCGTAAAAAAGCCTTAACAAAGCTCCGTGCCGATCTGTTACAAAAACAAAAGAAAAAAAACTCTTTTAGCTATATTATAGCAAAAACAGATCTAGAAACTTCCGAGACGGCTTCTTTTGCCGGCGATCTGCTACAGGAGATGGGCTCTGGGCTGGTTGTTTTAGCCTGTCAATTTCAGGATAAATGTCTTATTCAAATTGTCGTCTCTGATGATTTGGCAGAAAAGAATCTGGACGCTTTAACATTAATTAAAAAAATTGCTCCTGTGATCAAAGGTGGTGGTGGCGGCAATAAAATAGCAGCTAAAGCCGGCGGCAAAGACCCTGCTAAAATTTCACAGGCCTTAAATATAATTGAAACGCAAATCCAGGAAAATCAGCACTATTGAACCTCCCTCGCCTAAAGGCGAAGGATTCCTGGTTCGTGGCTCCGAGCAACCCCGGTAGCTCCCCAGGCTTACCGACGCACCGACGGCCTTTAAGCTAATAAAATATATTTGATAAAAACAGATTTTCAACTATTTTTTTTAATTTTGAACGAAAAAGATATTTTTCTTTAATTTTTTCAATAACTGCATTGGTTGTTTCAAATTCAAAACCATGAACATACCTAATTTTTTCAGAAATACTAATAAAATTATTTTTTTTAAATCAATAAAACTTGTAAAAATTGAATTATTCTGAAAATTATGTTAGTATTTAAAAATATTTTTTTTAAAAAAATACCTGTTTCATTAGATAATAAAAACTTTTTCGTTAGAAAAATCTTTTAAATTTTTCTATATTCGAAAAAAAATTAAAGTGAACTTGAACTACTATTAACATTAATGTTACTAACAACCAAAAATCAAATTCTGTGCTGCATTTAAATTTAGAAAAAAGTCCTGCTTTTCAAGCCCTAGCCCAAGAACTGAAAACTTGGAAAAATACTCTTTTAGTAGAAAATATTAGCTGGTCTGAAACTGCTTTAATCTGTGATTTTATCCAAAAAAAAACATCCCGTCCTTTAATTTTTATTACTGGGGCATTTAAAGAAGAGCAAATTTTCAGTGATTTTTCAGTTTTTCAAAAAGCGGTTTTGGAAATGCCCTCGGCTGACATTCCTTTGGATGCCAAAACAGAAATTTTTTCTTTAGATCTAATGGGCCAGCGGGCTTTAAGCCTAAATGCAATTGCCAAAAAAAAACCTCCGCTTATTTTAGCTCCTTTATCTGCCATTTTGCAAAAATTCAGCTCTTTAAAAACTTTAGAAGAAAATATCTGCCTATTAAAAAAAGGGCAACATATAACTTTTGATTTTTTAACCAAAAAGCTAGCGAAGCTCGGTTACAAGCAAACAGCCGTAGTTTCCGACAAAGGAGAATTTGCCGTTCGCGGTGGGATCATTGATCTTTTTTCTCCGGCCTGCGAATCGCCCTGCCGTCTGGAATTCTTTGCAGATACACTAGAAGAGATCCGTTTATTTGACCCGGCCTCGCAAAAAAGCATTGAAAAAATTTTAAAAATCACAATTTCACCTGCTGCTGCTGAAGTTTGGGGCCAAGATAAAAAATTTTCTCTCATTGATTTTCTGGAAAATGCCTCAATAGCCTTTGATGATTTTTCAGCTTTAGAAACAAATTATCTGACTTTAGAAAAAATCCTGTTCAAAGGCTCCAAAAAATATAATGCTGATTTTTTTACCTTAAAGGAATTTTTACAAAAAACCAGAACCAGAAAAAACATTTTCTTTTTAAACCATTTTCTTAAAAATCTTTCCTGGGAAAAGCCTAAAATTTCAAAAAACCGATTTTTTCTGTTCTCAGAATGTGAAATTTTCCAGCAAAAAAAACAAGTCTGCAAATGGATAAGCCCGTTTCAAGATTTACCAACAGACAATTTAGAAAAGATAAAAGGCCAACAAAATCTAAAAGAACTTTTAAAAAATAAAATTAAAGCTATTCTTCTAACCGAAAACAAAACCGAAGAGCAAAAGCTAAAAGATCTTTTACAAAGAGATCTTTTACAAAAAGATTTGTTAGCACAAAAAGAAAAACTTCTAAGTTTCAAAACCGGTTATTTATCTACTCCAATTTTTCTTGGCGAGCTAAAACTAGCCTTGCTGCCCTATTCTTTTTTCACATCTAAAAAACCACTCAGGCGTAGAAAGCAGCGCTCTTTTGCCTATCATACCCCCTTATCTGAGTTCCACCAATTAAAAATTGGCGAGAAAGTTGTGCATTTTCATAGCGGTATTGGAAAATATTTAGGCATTGAAAAGCATTCCGATTATTTAGGTGAAAAATCAGAATTTATTGTTTTAGAATACGCCGGTTCTTCAAAATTATACGTACCGATTTCCCAGGCTTATTTAGTTTCCAAATATATCGGCTCTCATGAAGAATCTCCTTCTTTATCTGCTTTAAGCTCCAACAAATGGCACAAAGCCAAACTATCTGCCCAGACTAAAATCATCGGCTATGCATCGGATCTTTTAGCTTTATATGCCCGGCGCTTATTAAACAAAGGTTTTTGTTTAAAAGAAGACAGTATCGAGACCAAGCTATTCGAGCTTGAATTTCCCTATACTGAAACAGTAGACCAAAAAATGGCTATCCAAGAAATCAAACAAGACCTGAAACAAAAAAAACCCATGGAAAGGCTGCTCTCCGGCGATGTCGGCTACGGCAAAACGGAAGTGGCTATGCGTGCTGCTTTTAAAATGGCCTTTGAAGGCAAAAAGCAAGTAGCGCTTTTGGTACCGACCACTATTTTAGCCCTGCAGCATTTTGAGACTTTTCAAGAGAGATTTTCCGGATATCCTATAAACATTGTTGTACTTTCCCGATTTAACAGCGCCTCTCAAAACAGTCAAATCATAGAAAAAATCAAAACCGGCGCTGCCGACATAGTAGTCGGCACCCACCGCCTGCTTTCTAAAGACATTCAGTTTAAAGACCTCGGTCTTTTAATCATCGACGAAGAGCACCGCTTTGGGGTTAGGGCCAAAGAAAAGCTTAAAAAATTCAAGCACAATGTCGATGTCCTGTCCATGTCGGCAACACCCATTCCCCGCACTTTATACATGTCTTTAATCGGGATTAGGAATATTTCCCAAATCAATACGCCTCCGCAAGACAGGGTCCCCATTAAGACCATCCTAGCTGAAACTTCCAAAGAGCTTCTGCAAAACGCTCTTTTAAAAGAGCTGGCCAGAGAAGGCCAGGCCTTTGTGCTACATAATAGAACAGATACCATTTTCCAGAGGAAAGACTTTTACCAAAAGCTATTGCCGCATGCTAAAATCCTAGCAGTCCATGGACAGATGAAACCGGAAGAGATTGAAAATATTTTCCATACTTTCAAGCAGAAAAAAGCCGACATTTTAATTACCACTACCATCATTGAAAATGGTATAGACATTCCAAATGCCAACACAATCATCATTGAAAATGCCTCATCTTTTGGTCTGGCGGATCTTTACCAGCTACGCGGTAGAGTGGGCAGATGGGACCGCACAGCATATGCCTATCTGCTAACTCCCAAGGGTAAAAAACTTCTTCCTCTAGCTAAAAAAAGACTGCTCTCGCTTTCTGAATCTCCTGGTTTTGGCGGCGGTTCTAAAATTGCCATGAGGGATTTAGAAATCAGAGGGGCCGGCGATCTTTTAGGAACAAAACAAGCAGGCCAGGTATCTCAAATCGGTTTTCATCTTTATTGCAAGCTTCTCAAAAAAGCAGTCGAGGCTTTAAAAACCAAAAAAGTCTGTTCTTTTGTCGAACCCAAGCTGGAATTTCCCTATTCTGCCTATCTACCTGAAAGCTATATAAAAGAAACTTCCTTGCGCATGGAAATTTATCACCGCTTAGGGGAAGCTCTGAACTTTGAGGAAATCGATCAAATTGCACAAGAACTAATTGATAGATTTGGCCCACTTCCTGATAAAGTCCTATTTTTACTTGCTTTAAGCCGGATTAAAATCAAGGCCGCTTTATACCTTTTGACCTTAATTAAATTCGGCGAATACTCCATTACCATAGAACAGCTCAAAGGTAAAAAGACCATCAGGAAAACTTTTGCCTTTCCCAAAGAAGCCAGAAAAACGGCCAGAGACCTGGAAGAATTTACCTTAAAGCTGATCTATAAAAATTATCCGCCCGAATAATCTTCTATTTTAATTTTCTCTTTACGAATCTGTCTGATTTTCAAAACAGCAAAAACCAGAAAATAAGAAGCAAAAGAGATTGCTAAAACTATCAGCTCTTTTGGTATAAGCTGATTTTCGTTCAAGCTGACAAAGCTTAAAGCGCCGACAGCCATAGAAGACATAGCTGCTTTTGCCGATACTTTGCTGGTAAAAAGAGCAATTAAAATTGAAGGGCATAAAATAGCTACGGAAAACTCGTATGATTTTAATAAAATGGGCAAAATATTTTGAAAATTAAAAGATATAACAATTCCCAAAATGCCAACTAAAGCGGTAACTGCTCTGGAAAACAAGGTTTGTTTCGCAAAAGAAAATTTTTTCCAAATGGACAAATCCAAAACCAGATTAGAAGAGATGGCGCAAAGAAGAGAATTAGAGATGGAGAAAATCACCATTAAAATACCGCAGGCGATAAAGCTGCTAATAACAGGCCCTGTCAAAGTGATGATAGCTTTCATGAGCACATCTTCGCCTTGAGCCAAAAAAACGTTAGACGCTTTTAAAAAAACACCGAAATCCACCGCAATAAACGAGCAAAAAAGGACCATAAAAGCAGCTATCAAGGCAGCTCTTTTTACAATGTTGGGATTTTTAGCAGCAAAGCATTTTTGTCCCATATCCTGTTCAAATCCCATATAAAGAGTCATGATAATCAAAGAAGCGATCCCTGAAAAATTAAAAGAAAAAGGCAAAGCCGCAAGGGATGAATAAGGCAAAGAAGTTTGTTTCCATTTAAAAGCAAAAGCCAAAGTCAAGAAAATCACGATAAAGATAACTTGAAAGATATCTGCTTTGACCACAGCTTTTAATCCTCCTAGCACTGTATATAGCAAAAAAACAGCCCAGATAACCAAAAAGAAAAAAGAGCTTTCCAAACCAATAGCCAAAAAGAATTTTCTGGCCCCGACAATTTGGGCTACTAGGATAAAAAACAGCGGAAAAATGGAAAGGTAAGAAGCGAGCTGTCTTAATTTTTTACTTTTATAGCGCACCTCGAAAATCTGAGCTACCGTAGAAAGGCCCATTTCCCTAAGTTTAGGGCCGAATACCAACCCTAAAAATATCAGACCGAAAAAAATCCCCAAAGGATAAACTGTACCGATCCAGCCTTTAAAATAACCGGCTTCAGCAGAACCTATTAAGGTGCCGGCTCCCATTTGCGAGGCAAACAAGGTCAAGGTCAAAGCAAAAGTTTTTAAATTTCTCTTCGAGAGAAAATAATCTTCTTCTCCCTGCATTTCCCGGGAAGTTTTTTTACTGATCCAAAGATAGATCAAAATAAAGACAACAGTTAAAGATATAAAAATTGAATAATTCATATAAAACCTTTTTTAAAAAACTTAATATTTTAATAATTTTAATAATTTAAATTAGCAGCTTACTCAGTTGGCAAGCAGCCATAATTAAGGGCTTAAATTTTTACATTCAGAAAAAGTCAAAAACTACTGTTTGTCTTTTTCAAGCCCCCAAAAAAAATAGTGATAATAAAAAAATGGAATTTGCTTGCTTTTAGCAAGCGTGGAAATGGCCGACAAAAACAAGGTGAGAAACAGCAAAAGAAACATAGAAAAATGCCATTTTCGAAACCTTTATTTTTATATTTTCAACCTTAAAAATTAAATTAAAAAAAACTTCTTGTAAAAGTTTAACTATAAAGTTTGATTTTATTATAGCAAAAGGGATAAATTTTTTAAAAGCTAACATTTTTTTTTAATGTAAATTGCAAAAAATTTATAGAGTTCAAAAAAAATATTTACAAAAAAAACTATGCAAATAAAACTGCCCCAGTTTTCTCCTTTAGCTAAAACCTGGCTGACTGCTCAGGGCATTGGTACTATCTGTCTAATTGGTGTAAAAATTTTCCGTATCTGCAATCCTCAATTAGGATTTGCAATTGGAACGACAGTTTATCTGGCAAATCAATTAGCCCGTTGTATTTTCCGCCAGTTAATAGACGACAGACATGCTATTTCAGAATTCGCCACAGCTCTTTTCTGGTCTACTGCCTGTCTGCATATATTTGTTCACTTAGCCTGTCCCAATATAAATATTATATCAGCGGACATTGCTTATATATTTTTTAAAACTGCAGGAAATCTGGCTTATGCTACAGGCAAAGCTGTATGGCAGGTCTATGGTTCTAAGGCAAAATAACGTCGGCGCTTAGATTTTTAAGGCAAAAAACAAAAATGGCATACGGAAATTTTCTGTTAGATTAGCAGGCAACCATATATTCACAATATCTGGCAATTCTTCCCCTCTCTGAAGGAAAGGAATTTCTTGCCATACAAACAATCTTTTTTTTAGCTTTGAATTTTAAAAACTTATTCTTCAAAATGTTACTATAGTTTTTAAAGTTGTAAAGTTTTAATTTTTTATAACCTCAAATTAAAAAGGCTTTAATTTTTATGGCGCAAGCATCTACTAATGAAATCAAACCGGGCATGAAATTAGAAATTGAAAATACTCCTTTTCTCGTCATTAACAATGAATTTGTCAAACCGGGAAAAGGCCAAGCATTTAACCGAATCCGAATGAAAAACATTTTAACCGGAAAAGTGATGGAAAAAACTTACAAATCCGGCGAAAAACTTTTTCTAGCCGATGTAGAAGAAACTTTTATGCGGCTTTTATATACGCAGCAAGACTCTGCGGTCTTTATGCATGATGAGACTTTTGAGCAACTTGAAGTACCTTTAGAAACCGTAGAAAATGCCTCTAACTGGCTAAAAGACGATTTAATTTACGAGCTTGTACTGTACAAAGGCCAGGTAGTGGAAGTTGTGCCCCCTACTTTTATGGAACTGAAAGTTACTGAATCCGCCCCTGGTGTAAAAGGGGATACGGCCTCTGGCAGGGTTTTAAAGCCAGCAACTTTAGAAACAGGCGCGAGGGTACAGATCCCTATTTTTATCAATGAAGGAGAAATTATTAAAGTAGATACCCGCGATAATTCTTATATCTCCCGCGTCAGTTAGCTAAATTAAAGCAGCTGTAAAACCATCGCCTGATATGCAAACTTTTGATTTTAAAATTTTAAAAGACCGTGCTTTGATGCTTAGGCAAGTGCGGCAATTTTTTAAAAGCAGAAAAATTCTAGAAATTGACGCTCCTGCTCTTTTACAGACATCTTCGATCGACGCCCATATTGATGTTTTAAAAACCGGAGCATTAAAAAACACGCCGGCTTTTCTCCACACATCTCCCGAGCACTGTTTAAAAAAGCTGCTTTTAGCAGGCTCTAGCGATATTTATCAGCTGTCTCATGTCTTTCGCTTTGGCGAAATGGGTTTTTTGCACAATCCCGAATTTATGCTGATTGAGTGGTACCGAAAAAACATCTCCTACCAAAAATTTTTAACTGAAGTTTTAAACCTTCTAAAACTTTTTATTCAACCACATTCCAAATCTGTATCCAGCAAAAACTACCAAAAAATTTCTTACCGTAATATTTTTTTAGAAAATACCGGAATGGATCCTTTTACAGTTTCTATTTTGGAGCTAAAAAATTTTATTAAACAAAAAGCCCTGTCTATTCCTTCTAATCTAAAAACATGGCAAAGAGCTGATTTTTTAAATTTTATTCTGGCCTATTGGATTGAGCCTGCTCTTAAAAGAGAAAAGTTTGTCATCGTTGACGAATATCCGGCCTCTCAAGCAGCTTTAGCTAAAACCAAATTCCAAGATGGTCTGGAAGTAGCTGAGAGATTTGAAATCTATTATGAGGGAATTGAACTTGCCAACGGCTATCATGAGTTATTTGATGCTCAAGAGCAAAAAAAAAGATCTTTAGAAGAGAACAGAAAAAGAAAAAGTTTAGGCAAAAGAAAGCTGCCTCTAGACCTAAAATTTTTGCAAGCTTTAAAAAATTCCAAATTTAAAAAGTCTTTAACAAACTGTTACGGCGTAGCTGTTGGTTTTGATCGTTTACTGATGCTAAGGCATAAAAAAAAGCAAATCAAAGATATTATGCCCTTTTCTTTTGAAGAAACCTGACCAATATTTTTTTATTAAAAGAAAAAGGCCTGAAAATACAGGACAACAATTGTGAAACTCAAACTAATGGGCATTTACCCTTTTAATGCTACTATTACAGTACCCTCTTCCAAATCACAGACTATGCGGGCTTTACTATTTGCTTTTCTGGCAGAGGGCAGATCTATTATTTACCGGCCTTTACTCTCTAATGATACCTTGGCAATGATAAAAGCTATTAAAACTTTAGGGGCAAAAATACACTTAGAAAATCATAAAATTGAAATTTTAGGCACGAATGCTAATTTTTCCAGGCTCAGGCAAAATCGCAAACCGATTATCATAAACGCCTGCAACTCCGGCATTATTCTAAGGTTTTTGGGTACTATTTTAGGTCTTAGCCCCTATCCTAGCATTTTAACGGGAGACCTTTCCATTCAAAAAAACAGACCAGTCGGCAGTTTAATTTCAGGGCTCAGGGCCTTAGGTGCAAAAATAAAATTTTTAAAGCTCAAAAACAAACCTCCTTTTTTAATTCAGGGGCCGATTACTGCCGGCAAAATAACTATCGACGGAAAAGACTCGCAGCCGGTTTCCGGTTTTTTAATTGCCTGTTCTTTTTTAAAGGGCATAACAGAAATTACCGTTAAAAATGCGGGAGAAAAGCCCTGGGTAGACGTAACGCTGAACTGGCTGCAAAAACTTAAAATTCCTTATGAAAAAAGAGGCTATAGTTATTTTAAGCTTTTAGGCTCTGCAAAAATCAAACATTTTGAATATTCAGTGCCGGCAGATTTTTCTTCTTTAAGCTATCCGCTGGCTTTGGCAGTTTTAACTAACAGTTTTTTAGAGATTAAAAATTTGGACTTTCAAGATGCTCAAGGGGATAAAGACTTTATTTTTATTTTAAAAAAAATGGGAGCTAAGATTGAGATTGATGCCGAACAGAAAAAATTAACGGTTAATTCTAAAAATAATTTTAAGCATAAAACATTTTGTTTTAACAAACCTGGTTTAATCGCAGGCACTTTAGGATTAAAGGGTTTAAGAATTGATGCTGGAAAAATGATTGACATGGTGCCTCTTTTAGCGGTGATTGGCTGTTTTGCTCAAGAGAAAACGATAATTTATAATGCTCAAATATGCAGATTCAAAGAATCCGACAGGCTAACTGCCATTACTTGCGAGCTAAAAAAAATGGGAGCAAAAATCGAAGAAAAGGCCGATGGGCTTATCATTTACCCCAGCAAGCTCTCTGGTGCTGAACTTTTTTCCTACCATGACCACAGAATTGCCATGGCTCTATCTATTGCTGCTTTATCAACTGCAGATACCAGCTGGATAGAAAAAACCGAATGCACCAACAAAACCTATCCTGATTTTTTAAAGCTGTTAAAAAATTTAAAACAAAAATTTGAAATTTCTAATTAAGCAGAGCTTTTCTTACTTGAACCAAAATTATTTTGAACCTCCCTTACCTAAAGGCGAAGGATTCCTACTTCCCAGCTCCGAGCAACCCCGGTGGCCATAAAAAAAAGGCTTTTAACTTAAAAAAACCAGCGTATAATTACAAAGCGGTTTTAGATTTAATTATAACTATTTTTTTATTATGAATATAATTTTATTTGGCTTTAAAAACTCCGGCAAATCTTTTTTTGGCAAGCTGTTGTCTTTAAAACTGGGCCGTCCTTTTATTGATACTGATAAAGAAATTGAAAAACTATATTTCACGCGTGAGAAAAAATCTTTAACTTACCGTGAGATTTTTGCAACTAAAGGCGAAAAGCAGTTCCGCAGTCTGGAACAAGAAATTATTTTTTCTTTAAAAAACTATTCCGAGGCAGTTGTAGCGCTAGGCGGCAGAGCGATCAATGAAAAAAATTATACTTTTTTAAAACAGGTGGGAACTCTTTTTTACTTAAAAGCTTCTTTTTCTTTAATTGCCAAACGTATCCACGGCCGGCAGCTACCGGCATTTGTAGCGCATGAAAAAGAGCCTATAAAGGTATTACAAAGACTCTTTCATGAAAGAGAAGTTTTTTTTCAAAAGATCAAAGCTAAAGAATTATCAGCTGATTCATTAGAAGATCCTGTTAAATTAAATGCTGTAATTGGAGAGCTGCAAAAAATCTATGGCTGCAAATAGTTTTGGAAAGCTTTTTCGAATAACTACTTTTGGAGAATCCCACGGCCCCCTGATTGGAGTTGTGATAGACGGCTGTCCGGCGGGTTTAAAGCTAGTAGAAAAAGATATTATGTTAGAGCTTAACAAGAGACAAACCAATCGAACTGTTTTTTCTTCCAAAAGAAGAGA
Source organism: uncultured bacterium (assembly GCA_964466185.1). GTDB lineage: Bacteria > Chlamydiota > Chlamydiia > Chlamydiales > SM23-39 > CAZTYI01. Next base: position 3,730 of record CAYXMS010000031.1, on the reverse strand, counting down.
AAAAGATAAAATTCAAATTGTTTCGGGAGTTTTTAAAAACCAGACAACTGGCTGTCCGATTACTATTTTAATTGAAAACAACGATTTTTCATCAAACTACAAGCAAGTCAAAGATATCTATCGTCCGGGGCATGCTCATTTTACTTATCTGCACAAATATGGGATTTTTGACTATCGCGGCGGGGGCAGAGCCTCTGCCAGGGAAACAGCGGCCAGAGTAGCAGCGGGAGCCATTGCTAAAAAGCTACTTTTAAAACATAAAATCAAGCTTTTAGCATTTATCAATCAAATTGGCAAAGTCCAGCTTACAAATTTTAAATTTAACAATTTTTCTGCATTAGAAAAAAAGGTTTTAAAAAGTCCTTTTTATTCTCCTGACAAAAATTTTGAACAAAAACTTATTCAGGAGCTAAAAACAACAAAGCAAAAAAAAGAAACTGTCGGCGGCGTTATACGTTTAATTTCCACTTCTCTGCCAATTGGCTTGGGCGAGCCTATTTTTGACAAATTATCAGCCAATTTAGCCAAGGCCTGTTTTTCAATCCCTGCCGTGAAAGGTTTTGAGATTGGAGAAGGGTTTCAAGCAGCCCAGCTATATGGCTCTGAAATGAATGATAACTTAACACTTGGCTCTGGGCGGAAACTAACTTTTAGCACCAATCGCTGTGGAGGCATGCTTGGCGGCATTTCCAATGGCAATATTTTAGATTTAAAAGTTGCTTTCAAGCCAATTTCTACCACTGGCAAAAAACAGCTCGCTTATAACACCAAAAAAGAGCTCAAAGAATTTTCTTTAGATACTCCAAAACATGACCTCTGTGCTGCTCTGCGTGCTCCGGTAATTGTGGAGGCTATGGCAGCTTTGGTGTTAATCGATGCTCTGCTAATTAATAACGCTATTCAAAGCGCGTTGTTTAAAAAGTTTTAAAATTTTTTGCCCTTCTTCTGACTGAATAAACTGGTAATAGCATTCCCTGCCTTTTTCTTGCAAAAGGGCCAAATTTTTTTTACTGATATTATCCATCTTTTCTGCTTCCTGGGGCAAATCTATATTAATCCTTATAAAATTAATCAGGTTTAATTTTTGCAAGGCGGCTAAATTACTTTCTACTAAAGAAGAGCTAGTATCTAAAAAGCTGGTGATAAGAGGGTTTAGATATTCGAACAGGCCCCAATCTTTGGACTGTAAATAAGTAAAAGGGATCTCCGGGGGCATTCCTGTTCCCAGAGACAGGATATAAATTTCTTTTTCCTGAAGGGAAATAGTTTTCAGACATTCAAATAAAATCAACTCGGCTGGATTATTAGCCACAATACCGCCGTCGATCAAGTTACGTGTCAGCTCTGGCACAAACAGATCTTTTACTGGAACGGAAGGAAAATAAGTAGGTGCTGCTGTTGTTGCCAAGATCACATCGGCAGAGGTAAAAGAAGAAAGATTTTTCTGGCCCTGGAAATAGGTAAAATAAAAACCCGAGTTAGTTTTCAGATCGTAAGTTGGAACTACTACATTACAAAGCAAATTATCTAGCGGAGCTTTTTCAAGTTCATTTTCCAATATTTTTTTCAAACCTTCATTACTATATTTAGGAGCAACAAATCCCCACAGAGAAGTCAGTTTATATAAAAAAGGACGGTAAAAAATCTGATTATATTTAGTTAAATAAATATCTAGAAGATCCTGAGCTTTATATTTAGCAAGAGCTGAATTTTGCTGATCTACCTGAGCCAGACCGACCGTTAAAATACCTCCTGTAGAAGTACCTCCCATGCAATCGCAGACTTTAGCAATTGGGCAATTTATTTCCTGTTCTAAAAGGGTCAAAACAGTTGCTGGAATAATACCTCTGATACCGCCGCCATCGATAGCTAAAATGACATAAGGCTCTTTTTCTTTTTCAATAGCAAAAGCAATAAAAAAAGAAAAACAGCACAACACAAGCAACAACTTTTTCATAAAAACCTCTTTAAAAATTTTGCTAAAAGCAATAAAAAAAATTAAAAAGATTTTAAAGACCGCAAACAAAAGCTGCAAAGTTTTTTTTTGATAAAAATTTAGAAACTGACTTCAGCAGAAACATTTAAAGAATTTTGATCGACCATTCTACTTTCCACATTAACGGCTATTTTTTCTTTAGAAACTATTGATACGCCCAATACTAGGCCCCAGCGATTAATATTGTATGATTGACTGCTTCCCATATCTCTTGAATCTTCGGGATCAAATCCGAAAGAGATAAAGCCTTTACCCTGTGTCATAATAGAAGCTCTTAAATAAGTCCCTCCAATATAAGGCGTAAAAACATCCATATTATAGGAAAGCGCAATAGAGCCTTGCGACTCTTCATAAACAAAAGCAAAGCTATTGGAAGTATTGACTTCTGCTAAAATTGGAGTTTCAATTAAGGCTGGATATTTCATATTGGCAACTAAGTAATCGGCTTCCTGGGTAGTGGAAAAATATTTACCATCAGCGCCTAAAGAGAACCCTTGGTATTGAAAAAAAGTGAGTTTAACACCGGCGCCCCAGGAAAGATTACCCTGCGTATAAAATGTACTGGAAGAATCGGCTTCTCTTTCTTCTATTTTTAAACGGGACTGACCAACCAGGCCGTAGACTTCTAAAAACCGTTTGATATTCAGAGCCAAGATAGTGCCATTTGTCCTCAGTTGAATTACAGGAGAAGAGATCTGATTATTTTCCGGACTGGTAAGAATTTCCTCATTAATTATTTCATCTTTAAATTTAGTCTTATAGATATCTTCATAATAATAACCAAAGCGCAAAGTAACCTGACGTTTTTGATTGGTAAAAATCCCATCGTTTAAAAGCATCGGCTCGGCTGGATTGCCGACGATAACAGCTTTTAAAGCAAAACAGAAAAACAAGCTGACAAGAAAAACAAAAGACAGGACTAAATGTGATTTATGCATATAATTAATATGGCAGAATTTTTTTTAAAAAAAAAGTATTCTTCGCCGTTGAACCTCCCTTGCCTAACGGCGAAAGATTCCTGGTTCCCAGCTCCGAGCAACCCCGGCAGCTTCCCAGGCTTACCGACGCACCGGCGGCCTTTAAGCTATTGGTTTTGACATTTATCCCCGAATTTAGATCTCTGTCAATCCTCAGTCCGCATTCGCAGACATATTCTCTTTATCCAAGAGGCATTTTATTTTTTTCTACACCTTGAACAAACACAGGTATTTCCTAAAAGAGAAGAGACCTCATACAGGATTTTGCCATATTTTAGAGCTTTATTCTTTAAACAGTTTAAAAACATTCTCCAGCCTGCCTCGCTGATTGCTCTGGCTAAATTTCCCAAGGCTTGCTGTCAAGCTTCTATTTCTTCTCTGGTCAATAATTTAAAAGAAGTATCCTTCAGATTAATTAAAAAAAAAAGATATATTGCTATTCGAAAAGCGCTGTGGAGCAATAGACTATGGTCGCCTAGTTATTTTGCCGCTTCTTATAAAAAAGCTCCATTAAAAATCTTGAAACAATACATACAACAGCAGAGACTTTTGGAATATTAATGTTATATGTACCAGCTTATCCCGCTTCTAAAGGAGCAGGTTTTGCTGGTATTTTTTGATAAATATTCAAATATTTAATATTTAGAGAACGATGATAGAGCTTGTTTTCCTGTTTTTTTTCAGTTAAAATGCATATTTTTTACTGGGATATAAGGTGCAAAATATTTCTTTCTTAAAAAGTTGAAATATTTTAAAG
>CAYXMS010000030.1:5037-16942 GCA_964466185.1 uncultured bacterium | reverse complement strand
ATACATACAACAGCAGAGACTTTTGGAATATTAATATTATATACACCAGCTTATCTCGCCCCTAAAGGAGCAAGTTTTGCTGGTGTTTTTTTTGATAAATTACATCTTACTTTGCGTTCTAAACAATGGTGGATAAAAAAAATTGCTGCATATTGGGAAATTGATGGTTTCGGCCCTGAAGTTGTTCAGAGACAATTTAATGTTTTCGTTAAAGCTAAAAAGTGAAAAATTGGGTCAGGCTTTAGGCTCTTCTTTAAAAGCCATTAAAAGCGCTTGAGCCTGAAAGGCAATGTCTAGATTCTCCGATTTTAAAAGAATCCTAGCTTCTTGAATAGCCTCATCCTTTTGGCCTATTTTAAAAAGCACTTTAACCCGATTTAAAAGAGCAATTGGATCATTTTTAATTTGTAAAGAACGGTCAATATATTTCAAAGCTTTTTTTTCATCGCCTTTTTGTAAATGCAAAGCCCCTAAAGTTTGCAGATCTTCGGAATTATCTGCTTCTAATACATTCAAAGCTTCAAAAAAAACTAAAGCCAGATCGTATATGCCTTCTTTTAAATAAGCAAAACCAATTGAACGCAATTCATCTGTTTGCATTTCAGACCAGTTTAAATACTCAAGCCAATCCATGTTATTTTGTTGCCTTTTTTAATTTAACCTAAAACAAACTCATTTAGTCTGTTTTTAATATCTTGTAAGTTTTTTTCTATGTTTTCTAATTCTTTAAACATTTTATTTAATACTTCAAGTTCTTGTTTAGGAGCAGCAGATGCTTTTTTGATTTGAGCTGAATATTCTGCAATAGTTTCTTGATCGCCAATGGAAGGAGCTGCATTTAGATTGAAAATACGCGAAGAAATAGTATCTGGTATTTTAAAAGAGGCAAAAGAAGAGGGAAAAAGTTTTCTAAGTCTTAATGGATCCGGTTCTAATTGAGACGGTTTTAAAGCTTCGGTAGATGGGATCTTGCTGGCATCCAGAGGCAAAGGCATTTCTGCCAAAGCTTTTTCTCTTTTAATAAGATTGGAAGAGGTCTTTTCTAAAAGCCTTTGGCTGTCAATAGTAGTTTTGTCTGTTTCTAAAACCATTTTCCTCGCCTCGCTTTTTAACATAATTGTAACAGGTTGTTTTTTTTTTAAAAGGTTTTCCTGTAATAGGTGTAGCTTGCGGCAGGTTTACTCGGAAAATATAGCAAATCTAAAGGTAAACAGTAAAAGTTGATATGTTCCAGCGTCGCATGTTCGGCAAACATTTGTGTAAAAGTTTTGAACAAAATTCCGGTTTTTTTGTGAACACTTGCAGGTTTTTTGCTTAAGTTGCTTATAATTAATATATTGTATTGTATAAACGGTAGATTTTAAAGAATGTTAAGGGATGATTTCGAGAATTTGTAAACAAGTTTTCCACAATTTCCCACAAAAATACCACCATTGTTGAAAACTAGTTTAAATACCTTACAATAAAAAGTTTGTGTTTGTGGTTCAAAGTGCTTTCAAAAATTTTTTAGGAAAAAAGATTGCTTATATTTTTTTTGGATTGCTAATATGTGGAAAAAGGTGGGAAAACGGTTTAACTGTATGGAACAATTTTTTTTTAGCGGTTCTTATGATAGCAGTTTAGACGATAAAAATCGTTTTGTTCTGCCACAGAATTTTCGCTATGGCCTAGTAGAAAATGGTAAGTTGGAATTTACCCTTGGCCTTGGCCTTGGCGGTTGTTTAGCTATATATAAAAGGTCTGATATTTTAAAAATTGTTGAAAGATTTAAAGAAAATTTGAACGTTGCCAAATATCAGAAATTTTTTACTGTTTTCTTTTCCACGCTTTTTCATACCAGCTGCGATAAAATTGGCCGGATAATTATGCCTGCCAGACTGAAAAAAGTAGTCAAATTCGAAAAGGAAATTGTTTTGGCCGGCGTGGTTAATAAAATTGAAATTTGGCCTAAAGCAATCTATGACAAAAATTTGGAAAATATGCTTTCCGGACAGGATCAGGAAATGGATCTTGCCAAAATGACTGAAGAAGCTTTTGCCTTGCTGAATAGGAAAGAAAATGAAACATCAACCTTGTCATAAGCCAGTTTTAGTAGAAGAAATTTTAAAAGTTTTTGCTGAAAATAAAATAAAATTTTTTTTAGACGGCACTTTGGGGGCAGGGGGACATGCCGATGCTATTTTAAAGTCCCATCCCGAAATTGAACTGTACATAGGTATTGATCAGGATGCAGATGCTTTGGACATTGCTAAAAAAAGACTTGTAGATTTTAAAGCCAAATGTCGGTTTTTAAGAGGTAATTATAAGGATGCAGCTGACATGATCCAGCCTTTGAAAATAGATGGAATTCTTTTGGATCTGGGAGTTTCTTCCATGCAGTTGGATAAAAAAGAAAGGGGATTCTCTTTTCAACAGGATGCTTTTTTAGATATGCGTATGGATCAAAGGCAAAAACTAAGTGCTAAAGAAGTAGTGAATAATTTTTCGGAAATTAAGCTGGGAGAAATTTTCCGCCTTTACGGAGAAGAAAGATATTGGAAAAAAGCAGCGCGCGCTATTGTAGCCGCCCGTAAAAAAAAGCCGATTAAAACAACTAAACAGCTGGCTCAGACATTGCAAGAGGCCAGAATCGGCAAAAAAAAAATACATCCCGCAACATTGGTTTTTCAGGCTTTGCGGGTTTTTGTAAATGATGAGCTGGGAGTTTTAGAGAAAGGGCTGAAAAGTTTACCTTACCTTTTAAATGAAGAAGGCAAAATGGCAGTGATTGCTTTTCATAGTTTGGAAGATAGGATTGTGAAAAATTTTTTTAAAAATATTACCAGGCCGACAATACCTTTAGATTATAGAAAAAAGAAAGAGCCGGCTGCTTTTAGATTAATATATAAAAAACCCTCTATAGCTAAAACTGAAGAAATTAAAGAAAATCCACGGGCCAGATCTGCTAAGTTGCGGGCAGTGGAAAAATTAATAAAATCTAAGGTTAAGAACAAAAAAAAATAAAACCATAAATTTTATGTTTTGGCGTTTGACTTTTTGCATCGGTCTGATTTTAACTCTTTTGTTTGTCTATCTGGATAAACAAAATGAGCTCACTAAATTAAAGATTATGATGCCTAAAGTAGAAAAGGAAATCGTACTTTTAAAAGAAGAAAATAAACGTTTGAAATATGAAATAGAAAAATTTGAAAGTCCCTCGCATTTAATGGAACTGGCCCGTTTGCCAGAGTTTGCCCATTTAAAACATCCACTGGTAAAAAATATTTTAAAAGTGGAAGAAGGTATAGCTTTAACCAGCCATGCCAGCAAGTAAGTTGCAAGATTAATCTTCTTTTCGTTATTTTTAATTGCATGTCTAAAACCCCTTTTTTTAGTTTTGATGCGTATCACCGGCTTTTTTTAGTCGCCTTTTTTCTTTTTTTCTTTTTTTGTATTCTGATTTTTCAATTTTACCGCGTTCAGATTTTACAAGGAGAAAAATGGACCAAACAAGCTCTTATGCAGCATCAGTGTCTGGTTGTCGAACCATTTATGCGCGGCCGGTTTTTTTCTAATGAAGCTGTTAAATTGGGACATCCTGAGGAAGATTTAAAACCGCTGGTTTTGGATATTCCCAAGTTCCATCTGTTTATCGATCCCGATTCTTTGCCGATTCAATATAAAAGAATAATTTTTCGTAACCTGACAGCTTTTTTTGATTTTCCACAAGAGCAAAAAAAACAGATTTGGCACAGCTTTACCTGTAAAAGCAGATCACGTAGAATCGTCGGCTGGCTGGATGCTTCTAAAAAAGAGGAAATAGAAAAATGGTGGCAGGCATTTATTAAAAATAAAAAAATTGTGAAAAATGCTCTCTTTTTTGTTAGAGAATATCAACGCTCATATCCTTATAAAACTCTTTTAGGACCGGTGCTGCATACAGTTAGAAAAGATCGCGATGAAAAACAGCAGCATATTCCGACCGGAGGACTGGAATTTTCTTTTCATCAGTATTTAAAAGGTAAATTAGGCTATCGGCAGATTCTGAGATCTCCCCGCAATCCTTTGGGAGAGAGTAAAATTATTCAAAACCCAGAAAATGGCGCTGATATTTATCTCACCATTAATCAGTATTTGCAGGCAATTTCCGAAGAAGAGTTGGAAAAAGGAGTGAAAATTGCCAAAGCTAAAGGCGGCTGGGCAATTATGCTGGATACTAAAAATGGCGATATTCTGGCTTTGGCCCAATATCCTTTTTTCGAGGTTTCCCATTATGCAGAATTTTTTAACGATCCTAATAAATTAGAGCTTACACGGGTAAGGGCGATTACCGATGCTTTCGAGCCGGCTTCTAGTTTCAAGCCGATTACTATGGCAATTGCTTTAAGAGCAAATGAGGAAAGACTCCTGTCCGGTAAAAAACCGGTGTTCGATCCTGATGAAATCATTTCTGTTAAAGAAGGCCGCTTTCCCGGCCGCTCAAAGCCAATCAAAGATACCCGCCAGCATTATAATATGAATATGTATATGGCCTTGCAGAAATCTTCCAATATTTATATGTGCAAAATCACTAAAAAAGTTATCGATACTTTAGGCGAGAGGTGGTATAAAAATGCCTTAGAAGAACTGTTTGGTTTTGGCCGTAAAATTAATATAAATCTGCCCGCTGAAAATCCCGGCTATGTGCCGACTCCAGGCAAGCTTTATGCTAACGGTAAAGCCCAATGGTCCGGTTCTACGTCATACGCTTTGGCGATCGGCCATAATATTATGGCTTCTTCTTTGCAAATAACTCGCGCTTTTGCCATTATCGCTTCTCGCGGTATGGATGTACAACCGTCTTTAATTCGGAAAATAGTTAAAAGCGATGGGGAAATTATCTATCAACGCAAAGATTTTTATCCTAAACGGATTTTAAGTCAGAAAAGCGCAGATATGCTGATCAAAAGTTTAAAGTATGTGACTAAATTCGGGGGAACGGGTAGAAGAGCGGATATCCCTTATTACAGCGAAGCCGGTAAAACCGGCACTTCTGAAAAAATTATTAAAGGCGCTTATTCCAATCAATTGTACATTTCCTCATTTATCGGCTTTGCTCCTGCCGATAATCCCAGATTTGTGTTAATGATTGTTATCGACGAACCGGAAAAAAGATTTGATCCGGTGCTTGGTAAAGTTTATCATGGCAGCGGTTGTGCCGCTCCTATTTTTAGGGAAATTGGTAAAAGAGCGTTGGAATATTTAGGGGTTGCTCCTGATGATCCATACGGATATCTCGGCAGCCCTAAAAAAAGAGAAGCAAATTTTGAAAAAGAAGCGGCTTTTCTACGCAAACTTTATGATGAATATAATAATCCTAAAAAGTTATAAGATAATGTTAAAAATTATAATACAAAAAAATATTTATGAAACTGAAAACGCTTTTAAATAAAATTAAACAAAAAAATCCAAAACTTTCCTGGCAAATCAAAGGCTCTAAAGAAATTGAGTTGACCGGTATCTCTGCTAACTCCAAAACAATAGCCCCCGGTAATCTTTTTATTGCTAAAAAAGGCAGAACTTTCGATGGCCTGGATTTTGTCAAAGAAGCTGTTTTAGCAGGAGCCAAGGCTGTGGTTTCTGATTTGGAAAATCCATTTTTACAAAATATTAGCCAGATTGTGCATGATGGAAAAATAGATGTAGAAGCAAAAATAGCCGCAGCTTATCACTCATTTCCTTCAGAAAAATTGTTTGCGGTTGGCGTGACCGGTACAAATGGTAAAACAACAGTCAGCTATTTGCTTAAACATATTCTGCAAATCAATAAAACTAACTGCGGAATAATAGGTACGGTAGAATATTTTACCGGTAAACATTATCCAGCTAAATTGACGACGCCTTCAGCTTGCAGACTGCAAAAATTATTGGCGGAAATGCTTGAGCATAAACTAAAAGCTGCTGTTATAGAAACTTCTTCCCAGGCTCTAGATCAAAATAGATGCTCCGAAATTGATTTTGATCTGGTTATTTTTACCAATCTAACTCAGGATCATTTGGATTATCATCAGAATATGCAAAATTATTTTCAGGCTAAACTGAAACTTTTTGAGCATTTGACTTCTGATAAAACAGCTATTTTAAATCTGGACGATTTTTATGCAGGGAAAATTTTGGAAAAGACCAGGGCCAGAAAAATTACTTTTGCTGTAAAACAGATGGCAGATCTCAAAGCTGAGAATATTCGCCTGTATTTTGATGGTATGAAGTTTGATTTAATCTATAAACAGAAAACAGAAAAAGGACGTCATGCTAGATGTAAAATACAAAATACAGCTAATAAATATAAAAATAGGGCTTGTGAAACACAAAAAATATCTGAAAACCAAGAAATATATGCAGAACAAAAAGTTGAAATTTTTTCCAGTTTAACTGGTATGTTTAATGTCTATAATATTTTAGCCGCCACAGCCGCCGCTTTGCAAAAAGGCATCGGCTTGGAGAAAATAGCAAAATCTATCGTTTCTTTTAAAGGCGTTAAAGGACGTTTGCAAAGAGCTGAAATAAAAGCAGATTTTTCTGTGTTCGTCGATTATGCCCATACAGCAGATGCCTTGGCAAAAACATTAGCTGCTTTGCAAGAATTGAAACAGGGTAGGCTGCTTGTGGTTTTCGGCTGCGGAGGTAATAGAGATCAAAGCAAACGGGCTGAAATGGGACGGGTAGCAGCAGAACAGGCCGATCTTTGCATTATTACTAATGATAATCCCCGGCAGGAAGATCCGCAAAAAATTATCCGGCAAATTATTACAGGTATGAAAAAAACAAAAATAAAAACATCCTATTGCATAGAAGAAGACCGTTATCTGGCCATTAAAAAAGCTATTCAAATGGCTCAGAAAAATGATATAATTTTAATTGCCGGCAAAGGCCATGAGGCCTATCAAATTTTAAAAGATACAACTATAGTTTTCGATGATAAGGAGACAGTAGAAAAAATATGTCAAGCCTGTTTAGTTTAAAAAAAATGCTGTGCTGCTTTTTGCCTGTTGTTTTTGTTGCAGCGCCTATTAAAAATCATGTCCGCTCTTCGCTGATTCGCTCTTCTTCAGTTAAACCGCCTGTCAAACAAAAAGTAAAATCACACAAAATAAATAGAAAGAATAATTTGCCTTTAATTTATCTGGATCCCGGCCATGGAGCTTTGGATTTCGGCGCGGTTATTAAAAGGCCTCATTTGGAAGAAAAAAGACTTTGCCTGTTAACTGCTCATTATACTAAGCGCTATTTAGAAAAAATGGGCTACCCAGTTTCTTTGACCAGGTCCCGGGATATCTATATATCTTTAGATAAAAGAGCTTACCTCGCTAACCGTTTTAAAGCCGGTATTTATGTCAGCATACATTATAATTCCTGTTCCAATCCTGCTATTGATGGTATTGAAATCTATTATCATAATCAGCCAGGTAGTAAAAAAACTGTTGCTTCAAAAAGACTGGCGCAAAACGTTCTGCAGCAAATGCTGATTAAAACTAAAGCCCATTCCAGAGGCGTTAAAAGAGCTAATTTTTTAGTTTTAAGAGAAACTAAAATGCCGGCAGTTTTAGTAGAGGCCGGTTTTTTAACTAATGCTAAAGAACGCGGTAAGATTAATCAAAGACAATATCTTTTTATTATCGCCAGAGGTATAGCCAACGGCATTAATAGCTTTGTTAAAAATTGAACAGATGACATGCTCCAACGTTCTTTAGACGTTTGAGTATGTTAAGTATTTGGTGAGGTGATATCCTCTCGGCAATAAATTACCGAGGATTCCCGAGAATTATCCTAAAACTAATTAAAAAAAGGATGGGTAGTTCTATTTGCATAGTATAAAATGTTGATTTTTAATATCATATATTTTTAATTGTATAAGAGAATCGTTTATCATTAACGCACCGCAAAACCCAGTCCTTAAGGGCCGGGATACAAGGTGCGAGTTAAAAATTACGCACTTGGTTAGTTAAAACTGGCTTAAAAGTGCATTAGTACAATTTAAAAAAATGATGTTTTTAAAATGCGTCCCCGACACGATTTGAACGTGTGACCTGTCGCTTAGGAGGCGACCGCTCTATCCCCTGAGCTACGGGGACACAAAAAATTAGTTTTCGTCTGTTTTTAAGATTTGCATAAATACCTCTTGCGGGATTTGGACTTTGCCAAATTCTTTCATCTTCTTTTTGCCTTTTTTCTGTTTTTCCCACAGTTTGCGCTTGCGGGTAATGTCCCCCCCATAGCACTTGGCTGTAACATTTTTAGATAGAGCCGAAATAGTTTCTCTTGCTACAATTTTTCCGCCAATTAAAGCCTGGATCGGTAACCTGAATAGTTGGCGAGGAATGATCTCTTTAAGCTTTTTACAAATTGCTCTTCCTTTGCCTTCTGCTTTGGATCTGTGGACCAGTAAAGAAAAAGCATCTATCGGCTCTTCATTGATTCTAATCTCTAATTTAATAATATCACTGGATTGATAATTTTCCATTTCATAATCAAAAGAAGCATAGCCACGGGTTACAGATTTTAACTTGTCATTAAAATCTGTAATGACCTCGTTCAGCGGAAGTATATATGTCAGCATCAGCCGAGTAGTATGCAGAGACTCTGTTTTGATCAGATTTCCTCTTTTTTCCATGCCCAGATTCATCACAGCTCCTAAATACTCGGTCGGAGTCATAACATGGCACTTGACCCAGGGCTCTTGAATTTCCTGGATATTGGAAGGATCCGGATAGTTAACAGGATTGTCAATATTGATCTGTTTGCCATTTTTTAAAGTTATTTTATAGATTACCGAAGGAGCTGTTGTAATAATATCCAGATCAAATTCGCGCCTTAGTCTTTCAAAAACAATTTCTAAATGCAAAAGTCCTAAAAAACCGCAGCGGAAACCAAAGCCTAAAGCAGTAGAGCTTTCCTGTTCCAGATGCAAAGCGGCATCATTAAGCTGTAACTTGGAAAGTGCATCCCTTAAACTTTCAAAATCAGAAGAATCCACCGGATAAATACCAGCAAAAACAGAGGGAGAAATAATTTTAAAACCGCTTAATGGCTCGGAAGAGGGCTTTTTAGTATCAGTAATTGTATCTCCGATTTTTACATCCGCTGCATTTTTAATATTGGCTGCCAGATATCCAACCTCTCCCGGATTCAAAAAATCAACAGGTTTTTCCCCAGGAGAAAAAATACCAACTTCTAGTACTTCAAAATTTTTGCCGGACGACATCATTTTAATTTGCATTTTTTTGCTCAGTTTGCCACTAAGTACACGGACATAGGCCATGGCTCCGCGATACGTATCATAATGAGAATCAAAAATTAGAGCCCTTAAAATGTCGTCTTTTGACTCTTGGGGTGGAGGAATGTCTGTTACAATCCTTTCCAGGATCTGCTCGACGCCTGCGCCTGTTTTGGCAGATGCTAAAATTGCCTTTTCAGCATCCAAATCTACTAAATCCTGAATCTGCTCTCTAACTTCTTCAGAGTTGGCCGCAGGTAAATCAATTTTATTGATCACCGGAATTATTTCTAAGTCTTTGTCAACAGCTAAAAGTACATTGGCTAAGGTTTGGGCTTGCACTCCCTGGGAGGCGTCTACTAGCAATAAAGCCCCTTCGCAAGCAGCAAGCGATCTGGATACCTCATATGTAAAATCCACATGCCCCGGTGTATCAATAATGTTAAACTGATAAGTTTGGCTGTCTTTTGCCTGATAGATAATAGTTACAGGATGAGCTTTGATCGTAATGCCCCTTTCCTGTTCTAGTTCCATAGAATCTAAATACTGCTCATGCATTTTACGCTCGGTAATAGCATGGGTGTATTCTAAAAAACGGTCGGCTAAAGTAGATTTGCCATGATCAATATGCGCAATAATAGCAAAGTTGCGAATTTGTTTTAGTTTGCAATGCTGCATAGCAATATTAGAGTCTTCAGTAAATTGTAATTATAATTTTACGCTTTTGGTAATAAAAAAGCTACCGGTCTCATTTTGAAATCGGTAGCTTTTTCAATTATAAACTCATGTAGAGTTTTTTACACTCGATAAGTTATTAAACTTGGTTTAGTTGACAGTAACTTTTTGCTTCGCCAGTTTGATTTCTTCTTTTACAGGCTTGGTAGCTTCTTGGCTTTTTTCTTCTTGCTTGGCAATAAAAAGCTTATTCAAAGATTTGGCTCCTAAAGTCCAAATAGCGATAATAATAAATAAAAGAACCGCTAAATAAGGTAAAGAAGCTCCCATTGATCCGCAAACCACAAATAAAAATTGCTGTACTAAAGCGCCGCCTGACTTTCCAAGTCTTGCGCCAACTACGTCAATGGCAGCCTTGCCTTTGACTTTTGCTTCATCGTCTAAAGGAATGTAGGCCATTTCTTTGGTCGGATCAAAAAGCGAATATTTGGAAGCCTTGCTCATAATATTTTGAATAGCTCCAATAATAACCGCTAAAAATAGGGGAGTTGCGCCCATCAGCGCTACAAATCCACCCATTTGCCCCTTGAATAGGACAAAAGAGAAGAATAAAGCCCCAGTAATCAATAAGACCACAGGAGTGATCATAGCAGCTACGCCCCAGCCAAAACGGCGCATAACATTGCCACCGACAAATAGCATCATGAAGACGGTTGTCAGACCAGTAATAGTGGAAAAAACACCCATAAAGGTGCTGTAATCATTAGGATTCGGATATTGCAGCTTCAGCTGGCCTTTCCAGGTAACTTCCACTACATTGATGGCAATTCCATAAGCAATCACCAAAAGAGCAATTAAAAGAATATATTTGGATTTGGCTAAATATAAGAAGCTGTCTTTTAAAGACATCTTCATTTTTTTCTTTTTGGCTTTCAGCTGGGCAGGATCATAAAAACGCGAGTCTGTTAAAACATTTTTATTAATCCAACGATAAATGAACATAATCATTAAACCAGAAAAAGCTACCATGCTCATGAGATAGTTTAAAGAAACACCCCAAGCATCAATATTCGCTGGTAACTTGCTGCGGATCGCTGACGCCATAATGATGCAAGGACCAGAGACCAGCAAAGCAGCATTGGCACCTAAGCCGAAAAGTGCATAAAAACGCTTGGCTTCTGATACTTTGGTAATGTCATTGGCAAAACCCCAGAATAACAGTGATAGAACAACACTGCCCCAAAGCTCTGCTAAAATGTAAAATAAGGAAAAAGTCCAGTTCCTAAATAACGCTATTACTCCATAAAACCCCTTGGGTAAAACAGAACTTAAATAATCTGACAGTTGGTATGGGTGTAAATAATCGCGCATGGGATATAACACAGTTGCAAACAGGATAAAAAATAAAATAAAAGGAGTAATGGTAGCATAGAAAAGCGCCTGTTTGCTTAATTTATTGGCCAGTTTGGCATAAATAATCATGAAGATAATGGCACAAGGCAAAACTCCCCAGAATTTAATAAAGGGAATCGCCTCAGCTCCAGATCCCGGAGCGGTAACTAACAAGGTGTCTTTGGTATCCCTTAAAACTGTATAGTTAAAAGCGATAAAGAAAAACATGAAAAACATAGGTAGGATTTTTTTTAGCTCAAAATTGTGGATCGGCCAAAAAAAAGATCTCCATTTGCTGAACTCAGCAGGTTGCGTATTTGATTGTGACATATTTTTATCCTTATGTATTTGTCTACTTTAGAAAGGTTATTATTATAACAAGTATGAGCCCCACTTTTCAAGTGAAAAAATAGGTGATATTTTTTTTGAAAAACCAGATGAAAAAAAATTTTTATAAATAAAAATTTTAATTGATATCTACTTTATAAAAAAAATATATAAAAAATCTTCTTTTTTAAATTATTACTAATAAAAAACATGTTACAAACATGAACATGTTACAAACATGAACATGTTACAAACATGAACATGTTACAAACATGAACA
>CAYXMS010000030.1:0-4937 GCA_964466185.1 uncultured bacterium | reverse complement strand
TGTTACAAACATGTCAAAAGATCGAAAAAATTAAAAATCAGTCGGCTATTAAAAATTAGTAGTTAAAGTTTTTTTTACCCATTTTCAGAACTGAGCATATTAAAAGCATTGGCTGCTTCGCAATAGCCGTTCCACAGCTCTTGATTTACTTTGTTTTGTCGGATGGACTGAATTAGCTCTCTTTTGTAAGAAGCCAGAGACTTTTTAGGACTAAGTAAAGAAATTATTTCTTTGTCTCCAGCCAGCCTGGCAATGTTCAGCATCCTTTCCAGCTGGATTCTGGAAAAGGTGATCTGGTCTTTTCTTTTGCGAGAACCCCTGGGCGCTCTGGATTTTGGGGGGACAACAGCCGGTTTGTTTGTTTTTATAATATAACGCTTGATCAGCTCGGCAAGCTGAGAAGGGTTTTTGTACTTTAGTTTCTTTAAAGTAAAGTGGTGCATATATCCGCCAGTAGTCATGGGAATGTATTTGCATAGTTCGTTTTCTTTTTTTGCTCCAATTTTTTTAATAGCCTTGGAAATATTTTCTTCCAATTCTTTTAAATTAAGAGTTTTTTCTTGTGTCATAACCATTTAATTCCTTCCTTTTTTGACTTTTTTTTGTAAAATAATAAAATTTTTACAAAGTATTTTATAAATTGCAAATTCTTTTTAATCTTTTAACAAAAATTAAAAAATCATTATATGTAACTCTATTCATTATGGCAAGTTTTTTAATTTTATTAATAGTAGTTTTTTATTAATAGATAATGTTTGACTTTTCTAATTACAGCTGGTAATTTTTTTTCTTTTTAAATAATAATGTCAGCGACCTCACGTTTCTTGAAATATAGCCCTAGCTGAATAGCCTAAGCTCTATGAGGACTGCAAGTCCTTTACCTTGTTGCTGAGTGGTTAAAAACTTTAAAAGATATGAGCGGTACTGCTAATTTAAAAAATCTTTTTAATATTGGTAAAAAGGAACTGACTAGTTTTTAGATTCCAGGATGGTCTTATATTACTTTAGCCATCGGAAAAATCTAAATTTGTTAGGTTTAATAACAGAAGAAGTCTGCTGGAAAAAGCAAAAACATTATTAATCATAACGGGAGGTGGCGTTTTTTCCTCATGCTTAAAGATCTAGTCTTATAGGCAGGGATATCCACGCTGTTATTTTTTTGATGAAAAAAATTATTCTTTTAGGTTCAACAGGTTCTGTCGGCCAAAATGTTTTGCAGGTAGTTCGCAGTTTTCCTGATAAGTTTCAGGTCCTGGCTTTAGCAGCTCATAAAAATAGTGCTCTTTTGGAAAAACAAATTTTGGAATTTCAGCCGCAACAAGTTGCCCTCTTTGATCAGCAGGCGGCAGCTTGTCTGAAAAGAAAAGTAGATTGCTCAGTTTTAAGTAAAGAACAGGGACTGTTAGAACTGGCTCAGCTTCAGGATGCGGATATGTTAGTTGCAGCAACTTCCGGACTGGCTGCTTTGCCTGCCATTTTAAAAGCTATTGAAAGTGGTAAAGATATCGCTTTAGCAAATAAAGAAACTCTGGTCTCGGCCGGATCTTTGGTGATGCAAAAAGCAAAAGAAAAAAAAATTAAAATCTTGCCGGTTGATAGCGAACATAGCGCTATTTTTCAATGCCTGAAAAAAGAAAAAAAATCCGCTTTAAAAAAGATTGTTTTAACAGCCTCGGGCGGACCTTTTTTTCAGAAAAATGAAAAACAACTGAAAAACATATCAGTCCAAGATGCTTTAAGCCATCCCACCTGGCAGATGGGCAGGAAAATTACTGTCGATTCTTCGACTTTAATGAACAAGGGATTGGAAGTGATCGAGGCCCATTTCCTGTTTGGTTTGCCCGCTGAAAAAATAGAGGTAGCCATTCATCCGCAAAGTTTGATTCATAGCCTAGTAGAATTTTCCGATCATTCTATCTTGGCCCAGTTCGGCTATCCAGATATGCAGCTGCCAATTTTATATGCACTTAATTACCCCGAAAGATCAGCTTCGGCTGGAAAAATTAAAAGCTTTGATTTTAAGCAAAGCGTGCAAATGCAGTTTTTTCCTCCGGATTTAAAAAAATTTAAATGTTTGCAACTAGCTTATGATGCTTTGAAAATAGGTAAATCTGCACCTTGCTATTTGAATAGCGCTAATCAAGTTTTGGTAGAAAGGTTTTTAAAAGCCGAAATTTCATGGCAGCAAATTGCTGAAAAGTTGGAAAAATTAATTGTTTCTCACATTCCTGAAAATGTGTTAGATTTAAAGTCTATATTGCAAATAGATAAAAAAGCGCGAGAAGAGGCTGAAAAAATATGATCTTGTTTTTTGATATTCTTTATATTGTCCTAGCAATTTTAGGTTTGGGTTTTTTGGTTTTTATTCATGAACTGGCCCACTATTTTGTAGCTAGAAGACAAAAAATGAAAGTCACAGTTTTTTCAATTGGTTTTGGAAAAGCTATATATAGCTGGAAAAAAAATGGAGTTAAATGGCAGATCGGTTTTTTGCCTTTTGGAGGCTATGTTAAAATTGCCGGCATGGAAGGTAAAAAAAAAGAAGACCTTTATGCTATTAAAAATGGATTTTTCAGTAAAAAACCCTGGCATAGGATCAAGGTAGCTCTTGCCGGACCTTTAGCCAATCTGGCTTTTGGTTTTGTGGCTTTCGCCCTTTTATGGACTTTCGGAGGCAGAAAACAAAGCTTTAGTTTTTTTACCAAAAAAATCGGCGCTGTTGATACATCTTCCACTCTTTATCAAAAAAATATCAGAGCAGGGGACGAGCTGATAACTTATAATGGCAGGCCCTATAACGATTTTAAGGATTTACTTTTTGCCGCTGTTTCCAAACAAAAAAAGTTGACCCTTTCCGGTAATAAAGTCGATTATTATCATCAGCTAAAAAAAACGCCCTTTTCTTTGCAACTAGATACTTATTCCCTGACTGTCGGCGGAGAAAGAAACCTTTCTACAATCGGCATAGAAAGTCCAGCCAATATACTGCTGTACGATAGTAAAAGTGCTCAGATAAAGGCTAATCCATCTTTTTTAAACAGCGGCTTAAACGATCAGGACAGAATTTTATGGGTTAATGGAAAAATCGTTTTTTCCCCGTTGCAGATTTCCAAGCTGATTAATGAGCCCGTTTGTTTTTTAACTGTTAAAAGAGAGGGTCAAATTTTTCAGGATCGCTTTTATAAATTGCGGATTGAAGATTTGAAAATCACTTCTTTTGATGCTGACGAGATTAATGACTGGCGATATGAAATGGGACTGTCTGAAAAGCTGCAAAAACTGTATTTTCTTAATTTCTTTTTTAATAAAAAGGGCTTTGTAGAAAATCGAATTTCCATTTTAGATGAAAAATTAGCTCGAAAAGCTTACGGTCCCGATTTTGGTACTTTGCAGCCAGGAGATCGGATTATTGCTGTAAACGGCAAAAAAGTTGCATCTTCATATGAAATTTTAGAGCAGCTGCAAAAACCGTCTGTTTTAATGATTGTCCAAAGAGGTTTTGATTTTTCCAGTATGACAGCAGCTAACTGCGATACGTATTTCGATCATGCTTTTTTAAAGCCTGACCTTTTAAAACTGGTACAAAAAATCGGAGTTTTCAAAAGTTCAGAGAATTTATCTTCCGGTCAGCTGCATTTGCTAAAAACGATTCAGCCCATAACTTTGTCAACGGCGTTGAATCAGTCTATACATAGTAAAAAGTTTCAAAAAGAGTTTTTGAAACAAAAACAGCAGATTTTGAAAAATCCGGATGCCGAAGTTAGAAAACAGCAGTTGGCATCTTTAGAAAAAGAAAAAAATAAGCTGAGCTTAGGTATCAGCCTGAAAGAAGCAAAAGTTAAATATAATCCAAATCCGGTTTCTTTATTTATCGATACCTTTGCTGAAATGGGAAGAACCATCAAGGCTCTTTTTACAGGGCAGATCCATCCTAAATGGATGGCCGGGCCTTTAGGTATTGTCCAAGCCATTCAAAGAAGCTGGTCTGTTAGTATCTTAGAGGTTATTTACTGGATGGGCTTTATCAGCCTTAACCTGGGATTGCTTAATCTTTTGCCTTTGCCCGTTCTAGATGGCGGCCATATTTTGTTTGCTTTGTATGAGATAGTGACCAAGAAAAAGCTTAAATCCAAAACCATGGATAAGTTGATTTTTCCTTTTATAATTTTACTGGTTCTCTTTTTAATCTACGTGATCTATAACGATCTGGTTAGGATAATAAAAAGCTTGTTTTGATATGAACGAAAAAAAGACGCAGCGCAAGCCCCTTTTTTTAGTTAGATTTTTAGAAGCGGTTATCAATGATGGCGTAATCTCCATGGCTTTAGCCAGGGGGATATAAGCCGCCTTTTTTTTGTAATATTAAAGTCTTTTTAAAGGTATACCGAGGGATATCCGGGATTTTAAATCTATGGAGATGGTTTGATGTACTCCAACGTCTAAAGAACGTTGGATTCTAGCTTCAAACAATACTCGCTTGATCTATCAAGTCTTACAATATATAAGATAAGATGCCTCTTCTCATTATTTTTTTACTTTAGAAGTTTATTTACTATATTGTTTTACCTTTGAAAGATTTTTCAAAGAATCCTATACACTTTCTAACAAACAGAAATGTCTTAAAGACATTATTCGCAAAAAGCAAAATATAAATTTAAACTATTTAAAATTTTTTAAGAAAGAAATATTTTGGCACAATTCAGCCAACCATTAAAATGGTTGGCTTTCTTGTGTCCTTTAGCGTAAAACCAAAAAAGTATGGGTCGTATAAAGCGTAAAGCTTCTAAGGTAATGGTCGGAGAAGTAGAAATCCAACTTGCGAAGGTTGGTGAATCCTTTGGCTAAAGCCAGGGCTTGAGTTTTCGTGGAGCTGATATAAGGCTTTAAGGGCTTGTAGAAACCCCATTTTTTTGATGATTTCGCAGCTTAAAAATCTA